>PCSG01000450.1:0-1911 GCA_002772195.1 Desulfobacterales bacterium CG23_combo_of_CG06-09_8_20_14_all_51_8
TTTCACGGGAATGTACCGGTCATTTTTTCCCCAGACGATCATCGTTTTTGCTCGGATGCAGGGCAGGGCGGCCCTGATTTTTTTCCAGTCGATGTTTCGGGAATAGCGCGCTTGCGCCAGAAGAATGTTTTTGTCCGAGAGAGGGGCGTAAATATTTTCAACCATTTTCCCGTCTACAAGCCGTTTGTCGTGGAAACTCGCTTCAAGTCCTTTTCGGACAAAGGCTTTTGAAAACAATCGCACCAGTAATTTATCCAAAAACCGATATTTCATGAGTTCCCAGACCGGGCGTTCAAAGCGGTGGATGCCGCTGGAATCTAAAAGCACCAGTTTATCCACCCGGTCCGGATATCGGGCTGCGAATGCCGCCGCCCAAGCCCCGCCCCAGGAATGCCCTGCCAGATGCGCTTTGCCGATATGCATGGCGTCCATAAATTTTTGCAGGGTTTCGCAAACCAGATCGTTGTCATATCTATTGCCAGGGGTGTTCGTCTGAGTATATCCATGGCCGGGAAGGTCAAAGGCGTATACGCAAAAATGCTTGGCAAGAGCCGGAATATTATGACGGAAAGAATACAGCCAGGTGCCGCCTCCATGGAGCAGAATCAAAGGGGGGCCGGCGCCTTTGCGCGTGAAGTGAACCTGAAAATTTCCCAGCGGCAGAAAATCAGTTTCCAGAAACCGATCCGTCCCCGGACGCGCATTTAGATTATTTTCCATATGCGGCGGTGATACTTTCTCAGTCAAAACAATCCCAGACGGTTTTGATGCGGGTGATTTCCTTTCCGGACTGGCGGCTGAAAATTGCGTGTAAAAATGAATGGGCGGGATTGGATGCCAGTTGTTGTGTGCGGGAGGTGACGGTGTCGCCGTAAAGGGATTCCCCCAGATAATTGATGGTGATTTCTTTCGGATGAAGTGACTGGATAATCTCAGCGGGCACGCTTTCAAGGGCCCAGACCGCATAGACGGAGTTGTTGACGTGCCGGTTGAAATCCAGATCATGCATCCGCACGCAAAATGACCGGCGCTGGTCCGGGCCGGTCATTTCCGGAAGATCCGGCAAATCGTTGTCAATTGGCTGCTGGTGGCTGCCCATGAGTTCCGGGGTCAGGTTTTTGTTCAGGCGGACCGGTTTTTTGGTGGAGAGCCGGGTGAGAATCCATGCGCTTTTGGATGAAATCACCAGGCGGCCGGTATCATCAAACATTTCATATTGCCGAAGTTCATATAAATTGTTTAGAGGGTACCGCCAGGTTCTGATGCGAAGTTGATCTTTCCACCGGGGATAGGCAAAAATCCGGATGTGGTAGCGAAACACCACCCAGGCAAGGTCTCTGGGAAACAGATCAAAGGCCGATACGCCTAAAACCCCGGTGTGCTCGCTGGCCACATCCTGGAGATAGTTTAAAATGCTTACCGGTTTTAATTTGCCGTTGATCCCGGTTTCAGCGTAAGCAACGGTGAATTTTTTTTCAAAAATCATCTGTCTTAATAGGAAAAAGAAAAATTGATGCTGCCGAATTTTTGGGCCTGGGTCTGGGTTTCATATTCTTTGGACCGGAAGACAAAAGCCACACAGAGCTGGGCCCGGCCTTTGGAGAGGTTGATGCCGGCCATGAAATCCCCGACCACGGGCTTTTTATTCACGCTGGGGCTGTCAGTAAATGTGTTGCCGTCTAGAAAGATGTTGTGGAGCACCCCCCTTCCTTCACCCGAAAAAATCATCTGGATGCCCAACGGGCTATTTTCGGAAGACTCTGAATTTCCGGAGGTAAAGGCGCCGTTAAACGAACTGATCGTTCGGATGGGAAATCTTCCAAAATCATTGGGAAGGTTCCATCCAAAGCGGAAGCCGAGGCCAAGGTTGCAGGAAATCACGCCAGTCCCAAGTCCGCCGCCGGTATTGAG
>PCSG01000450.1:1980-4824 GCA_002772195.1 Desulfobacterales bacterium CG23_combo_of_CG06-09_8_20_14_all_51_8
TGTCCCAGCCCTTAGGATCGAGATCGTCAAAAATATGATGCACGGCTTTCTGGCATTCTTCTGCATAGGAGCTGGGTCCGACCAGCCCGAGGGAAATTTCCACTGTGTCCATGTGCCGATCCAGCCGGCTGTGGAAACCCAGCGACAAATAGGTGATGCCGGCATAGGGCCGGTCGTCTTTAACAATTTCCTCGGATTCAATGTTTTCGGGCGTGTAAATGTTCTGGCCGAGGGCAAAGGTGATGTTTTTTTCCCGGTCTGGATTGTTCTCAAAGGGAAAGTGTTTGATCAGTGGATAAAGCCACTGGTGGGGCCAGACATTTTGGGGGTACTGGTCCGTGACGGCCGAGCTCCAGGTCAGTTTGATTCCGCTGCTGTATCCGCTGTCTTTGTGGGCGAAATAATCATTTTCAACATAGAGACTGAAGGTATTTAAATCCTGTCCGTTCAATTCCTCCGCATGGCAGAGGCTGCCGCATGCCGGAATTAAAAAGAGAAAAAACCAGACGGGTTTTATCAATGCGGATCGGACATGAAATAAATGCGGGAAGGCGATAGAAAGTGAGTCGATCATGGTGTTTCCTGAAGATTTGCGGATTTCCCTGGACCTGCCTGTTATCTCGGTTTTCCTCTTACGGTAAATGGAAGCGGTTAAATGCCGATTTTTGACAGAAAGGTGCAGATGGAATTGACCGTATTGACCAGCTTGGGATAGGAGGCGTGCAGCTCCTTCACCGATGAGGACAACCCCTCCAGGGAGATTTGGATCAGATGCGGGTCCACCTGATCCCGGGTCGCTTCATGGGCTGAAATTTTGGTAAATCCCTTGATACTCTCGGCTTTTTCTTTTTCCGTTTTGCTCAACTCTGTGATTTCATTATTGAGGTCGTTCAGAAGATCAAAATATTCCATTTTTTTGTCATCCGGAATATTGGGGGACAGCTTGATCTTGGATTCGATTTTTTCCAGGGTGTGCTTTAACATGAAGAGATCCTTTTGTTTTTAGATTTTATCATCATCCCATAGCAAATTATCTGCGGAAGATCAATTTATTGTCGGATCGGGCAAAGAAAATTTCAGAAGGGCATACAGATCTGTGGGAAGGGGGTCGCGGAACCGGATTACGGTTGGATTTTGACATCCAGGTGGCTGACGAATTCATCGCCGCTGATGGGTTCCACTTCAAGCAGCGACTGGATCAGAAATCCATCCAGGGCGGCAATGATCATGGAGGCGGCACTGCCCTGAAGATGGATTCCGGGATCGATTTTTGCAAATCCATCAATGATCATGCGCTTCCATTCCCGGGATTTTTTTTGAAAGCGGTCTTTTAAATCGTCACTGCCGTTTAATGCCTGCTGGATAAGATAGATGTGGAGGCGTCCCCGGGTATCGGCGGCCATGATCCGCTCGTACAGGATTTTGAGCAGATCCTCCCATCTTGTGCTGCCCCGGGTTTGTTCGATAATGGCAAACAGGTTTTCGGAGATCTGGTTGATGTGGGCTTCGGTAATGTCGAATATCAGTTCATTTTTGGATGCATAATAATAATACAGGCTGCCTTTGCTGATGCCGGCCGCATCGGCGATATCGGCCAGGCTGGTTTTTTCAATGCCTTTCTGAACGATGAGCCGGGTCCCGGCCTCTATGATCTGCTGTTTTCGGGCCGCCTGTTTTTCGTCCTTTTTAATTTTATTCAATGTGCTTTCCCGGATGTCTGAGAAGAGGGTTTTTGACCAGATTAAAAGACCACGCTCCGCGTTGCGGGGCGTGGTCCGGAGATAAGATCAATGGGTGATTCAAGACTGATGGAGGAGTGCCGCCAGATCCGGGAGACCGACCTGGTCCAGCACTTTTTTAGTCGGCACGCCATCCGAGTCAAAGTCCCGCAGCTCATAGAACTCGGCCAGCATTCTGTCCATGTCCGGCACGCTTCCCTCTGTGGGACCTTCTTCCAGCACAGTCATGAGCCGGCGGGGCAGCCGGTCGTCCTTTGCCCGGGCGCCGAAGAGATTGGTCAGGCCCCGCTTCAGATACCACAGACGCCGGCCCGCGGCCAGCACTTCTTCCAGGGTATAATCAAATCCCGTGACATAATTGACCAGATTGATGGCCTGAGTTGCGTTTAAGGGCATGCCGCCGAGATTACAAAATACGGCGCAGTTTGAAAAAAACATTCCGTAATCCTGGGCCGCCACATTCAACTCGGCCCGTCCCTCGCTGCCTTCCGGAAGGTCGGATGACAGTTCGGGAATTTCCGGGATAAAAATCGTTCCCCCTTCGGCCTCAAAGGTGAGGCTGGCTTCATGGCAGGCGCCTCGGGGGGAAATGGCATAGGCCAGTCCATACCCATGGGCGCTCCGGGGGTCATGCATGGGCGCTTCAAGGCCCTTGACCGTGGTCAGGAAATCCGCAGCATTGCCGCCGATATGTTCGGCGGCTTTCAGGCTTCCCTGGGCGAGAACAGCCCCGAATCCTTCCCGACGGGCGATTTTCTCCGTCATTTTAACAATGGCTTCGGAATTGCCCCAGGTGAGACGGATGCCGTCCGTGTCTTTTTCGGTGATCAGACCGTTTTCAAAGCACTCGATGGCAAAGGCGATGGTGGATCCGCAGGTAATGGTGTCCATGCCATTGCGGTTGCAGATTTCATTGGCCTTGGCAATGGATTCAATGCTGGAGTTAAGGCACATGCAGCCGAAGGTGGCTATGGTTTCATATTCCGGGCCTGGGCCTTTTTCCATTTTAAACGGCCCGTCTTTGACTTCCGCGTTTTTTTTGCAGGCCACCCCGCACCCATAGCAGGTTTTATGGCCTGCAAAAATTTTTTCTTCAATCATTCCC
>PCSG01000192.1:0-7674 GCA_002772195.1 Desulfobacterales bacterium CG23_combo_of_CG06-09_8_20_14_all_51_8
TGCGGTTTCGTCCGCTCAAACTTCTGCTTTGACATTTTCCCTTCCTCCCAGTATTTTCATGGCCTATCATTAAAAAGCTGCGTTGTGAAAAAGCTGCGTTGTGTTTCCATATCTTCGCGATATGCACGAAGAAATCACTCTCCCTATCCAATTCTCCACTCAAAATCAAATGGAGCCCACGATCGGGATTGAACCGATGAACCTCATCCTTACCAAGGATGCGCTCTACCAACTGAGCTACGTGGGCTGGATTAAAAACGCCCTGCCCCCCATGGGACCAGGCAACGCATTTTAAAAAAATAAAAAAATATGGAGCGGGAGACGAGGCTCGAACTCGCGACATTCAGCTTGGAAGGCTGAAGCTCTGCCAACTGAGCTACTCCCGCTTGATGTCTCAGACCCAGGCCGGACAATTAACGACCTGATCAGACCTTCGGGCGGATACCACCCGCTTTTATTTGTTTTGATTGGCTTTAGCCATGTAGTCGTTATGATTCCGGATTTCCGAAACCTCCTACATCCAACTCAAAGAATGGTGGTGGGGGGAGGATTCGAACCTCCGAAGGCGTCGCCGGCAGATTTACAGTCTGCTCCCTTTAGCCACTCGGGAACCCCACCGAGGAATTCTGGAGCCAGCGAAGGGACTCGAACCCCCGACCCACTGATTACAAATCAGTAGCTCTACCAACTGAGCTACGCTGGCACTTACATGAAAGCTGGGGTGTTGACAATCTCCGCTGACACACTTCTTCGATCAGCTTTATTACATTAAAAACAACGCCGCATCCCACTCTGAAAACCGTTATGGCGTTATCGTTAAATAAAGTAACCCGTTTTCCTAACACTGAAGATAATCGATTTCAAGTAAAAAATTATTTTTTTAATGAATTTTTAAAAAATTATTCAAATAACAGGTTAATGATGGTTTTGTCAAATTGATTTTGCATATAGAGGGGACCGGAACGCATAAAATCTTGACAGCCGTCATGCCATCCTCTAATGAATGGATATTTACCAGATCGTTTCTGTTGGGTTCCCATTCGACAGAGCATATAATATCCGTTTATTCATTGTTCCACCCCAATATCAATAACTCATCATAACAGCAGGATGGTATCAAATCATGCCCCAGCTTTCCCGCAGAAAAAAGCTGTTCTATCTGATTGTCACAGGTTCCCTGATATCCATGTGTTTATATGGCTGCGCCGAACATGGCAAGCCCTCTCCCAAGACATCCAATCCACCGCTGACTGCCGCTCCTGTGCCCGGCAGTCCGAAACCTTCCGCCGAAACGCCGACTGATCTCGACGGGGCAGCGCCTTCTTTTGATCCAATGTCGCTGGCGGATGAAGAAGACAGCAATATTGAATATCTTCCCCTGATACCGGTAGGCGATGAAGTCTGCAATACCGAGACACCGGAACCGGAAACCGACCCCGCCGTTATCGAAATTCAGGGAAGACTCGATGAAGCCCTTGATTTTTATGAGGCGTCCCAGGATTTCTGGCAACAGGGGGAACTCGATAACGCTCTCCAGACCCTGGACCAGGCCTATGCCCTCATCACGGGAATCGACACCATGGACCATCCCAAACTGATCCAGCAGAAAGATGATCTGCGATTTATGATATCCAAGCGAATACTTGAGATATATACCTCCCGGCACATTACCGCCAAAGGCGATTATAACGCCATCCCTCTGATCATGAACACCGATGTTCAAAAAGAAATCGATCTGCTGATGGCCCAAAACGATTGCCGGTCTTTTTTTGAAGAAGCGTACAAGCGTTCCGGTAAATACCGCCCTTATATCCTCAATGAACTGCGGAAGGCAGGTCTTCCGGAAGAACTCTCATGGCTGCCGCTGATTGAGAGCGGCTTTAAGGTCAATGCCCTGTCAAGCGCTCGGGCCTTGGGACTGTGGCAGTTCATCGCTTCCACAGGACATAAATTCGGCCTCAACCGGAACCGCTATATTGACGAACGCCTGGACCCCTATAAGGCCACTCAGGCCGCCATTGGATATCTCAAGGAGCTGCATGAAATTTTCGGGGACTGGCTTACGGTTCTGGCAGCTTATAACTGCGGCGAAAACCGGGTGCTTAGCACCATCCGGGACCAGAATGTCAATTATCTCGACGATTTCTGGGATTTATACCAGCGCCTGCCCAACGAAACCGCCCGGTATGTTCCAAAATTTCTGGCGACCCTTCATATTATTAACAACCTTGAAAAATACAATCTGCAGCACCTTGGTTTAGATGACCCGATGGAATTTGAAATTCAGACAATCTCCAAGCAGGCATATTTGAAAAATATCGCCGAAGCCATCGGTGTTCCGGAACAGACCCTGTTGGATCTGAATCCGGAGCTGCGCTATAAGCTCCTGCCCCCGGAAACGTATCCGTTAAAAGTCCCGCCGGGAACCAAGGAAATTTTGATCGCCGACATTGATAAAATTTCCGCACCTGTCGCCCAGGCCCAAGCCGAGTCCAAGCCCGGGCCCGGGCTTGTTTACCACCGGGTCCGTCCCGGCGAAACCCTGTTCATCATTGCCAGTCGCTATAATACGACTGTCAAGGACATTGCACGGTATAACAATATCCATAAAAAAAATTATATCACCACCGGCCATATTCTTAAAATTCCTCGCTCGGGACAATTCGCCGAGATTGGTGAGTCAGGGGAAGCGAAAACCATCACCTATCATGTTCGCAGCGGTGACTCCCTCTGGACATTGGCCAAACGGTATGATACCACGACTTGGAAAATAAAAAAATTGAACCAACTGGGCAAGGCGACGAGACTTACTGTAGGACAAATATTAAAAATACAGGCCGGCCCCCAGTATGGCCTGAAATTATACAGAGTCAAAAACGGGAATTCCCTTTCCAGAATCGCCAATAAAAATCACATGAGCCTGGATCAGCTGCTCCGACTCAATCATTTAACCCAAAACAGCACCATATACCAGGGCCAGGAACTGTTTGTCGAATAACCACCCGCCGCCCCCGTAGCTCAGTGGATAGAGCAATGGATTCCTAATCCATGCGCCGTGGGTCCGATTCCCGCCGGGGGCACCAGTGCAATCCTCTCTCTTCCCCTTTGCCTCGTTCATAATTGTTACCGTCACCGCCGACTCAATGCCATCAACCGGTAAACCACCATTCCGGCCAGCCAGGCCGCGTCTTCGGGAGACAGAAAATCGCCCGCCGTGGCATCAAACAAAATGTTGGCCTCGGGTTCAAACTCCTCATCCCCCCCATAAATGATCATCTGCAGGGGGACCTTGGGAAAAATCCGAAATTCAAATCCGGCATCTCCGATGTCAATGGATTTCCCCTTGAGCATAGATGCGGCTTCAACAAAGGCAGAAACATTTTTCCCGAATACTTTTTTTAAGGGATCAATGGCCCGTTTCACAAAGGCGCTGAAATAAAAGGAAGCGCCGGGGATCTCCCGGTACGCGATCCAGCGGCCTGCCGGTTCGGTGGCCTTCAAGGCGCTCAGATAATGCAGAATCAAAACCTGTTCCTGAAGGGGGACTTCCGCGTCGGTCTGCACTGCGTCCGAAAATTCAAACCCCGGATAGCCGACCTGGTAGGTACGGTTTAAAAACGGGATCCGGAATTTCGCGGGGGCTTCCGGTTCAAAACCGGAATAGGTTGCAATGTCATTGAAAGTTGCAGCCGCAAGCTTTTCCCGTGCAATTTTTCCGGCATTCACATAATCATCTACCCGTGCCATCGGTTTTCTCCATTTAATCAATCACAAATCAACCTCCCCGGATGCGCGGAATACGCCTTGCCGGGGAAATACCAAAACAAAAAGCCCCACCCTGATTTCAGAGTGGGGCCCGTTGTTTTCATGAAAAAGTTAATCGTGGTTTACAGATCAAGCCATGAATCGGAATACAGGGTCCTGCCCAGAATCACGTCAACGGTCTTGACATAATCCGCCAGTTCCTTGGGAAGACTGCTGATGGCCGGCGCATTGCCGTCCATGGCGGCATGAACCACATCCACGATATCCTGCCGTTTGCCCTTGGCGATGGCCGTCAGCTTGTCGTCCAAGGGATCTGAAATCACCGAATACATGCCGTTTCTTTCCAGCATGACCATATACGTTGAGTTCAGAATGGGACGCAGGTGGGTGGGGGGGCCATTGGAAATATTGGACAAACCGCAGGTGCTTTTGGCGCCCGGTGCGATGTCCTGGATCATTTTCTGGAACTCCAGCAGGCTGATGGACTGCTGCTGCTGGATATTGACCGGGGTGACGATCCCATCCACCCAGATCCGGTCATTCTCAATGCCCGCCTCATTGGCCGCATAGAGCAGTTCCACGCACAGGGCCGCGCGTTCATTCTCGTCCCTGGGCAATCCTTCCGGACCCCACATCAGTGCGATGAAATCCGCATTGTGTTTGGCCGCCAGAGGAATCATTCGTTCATATCTTTCCTTCCGGCACATGATGGAATTGATCAGGGGCGCTTTGGCCGTGGCTTTATAGACCTTGAGTCCGGCGTCAATGGCATCAATATTGGATGTATCGAGGACCAGCGGAATGTCATCCACGACTTCCTGCACCGTCTGAATCACCCAGGGCATTAACTCAATCCCGTCCTTCTTGGCCGGTCCGAGATTGATGTCAATATAATCCATGCCTTTTGATTTCTGAAAAAGGGCTTCCTCCTGGATCGGCTTGGGATCACGGGCTTTGAACGCCGCGCCGATCTTTTTGGACATGACATTTAACCTTTCACCAATACATAACATTTGCTCTACCTCCATTTCTTGGATTGACGGTTGACTGCAACAGCACAATGCAGTTGATCTTGTTGCCGCATCCTGTCAACAACAGATCAACCCGGTATTATAATCGTTTATTGTGACTTTAAAAATGCGGGCAGATGCGGCGCTTCCCGCGGACCCACCGTAATGGTCCAGCCCGGCAACTCTTCTTCAATATCACCGACAATGGAGGCCGCATATCCGGGAATAATCAATTCCTTTTTCTTGACCTTATCCGCGATTCCGCATTTCTTGACGAACATGCCGACCTCATCGCCGGCGAATTTTCCCGCGGCCCAGGCGGTCATAACGGACAGGCCTTCCGTATCCTTGATCAGCAGCCAGGAGGGGACCTTGCTGCCTTCAATTTCACCGGAAACAATAAAATAAGTCAGCGCGAAATTGGTGGTGATCATAACCGGCGAATTTTCATCCGGGTTGCCGATTTCATAAATGCCTTCGGTGACCGTCATCGGACGCTGCGGATCGGTAAAGATATTCAGCCGTTCAAGAAGCAACGGGAACAGGGATTCGGTGGTGAAATCCGACATCACGGTAATGGCGCCGTATTTGGCAATAAACATGGCGGCCAGCATGGTTTCAACGTCCAGGTTGGATGCCATTTCACACGGGAACGTAATGGTCGGAAAACCTAAGGACCGGTTGCTCGCCTTTAAGGCGGCCCGGCGGATGGTCAGCTGGTCTTCAAACGCCTGCTTGACATCCCGGGAACCGGGATCCAGAACCAGTTTTTTAATGCCCATGCCCGTCAGTTTGTCGGTCAGGGGAATCAGGGCGGCAACAGAATCCGCTTTTACCGCGAGCGGCAGCCCCGTTTCCTTGGCCAGGGCGCCGTAAGCGTCCACGGTGGTTTGGGTAGCCGCGTAAATTAAGGGGTTTTTAAAACCGGCGGCTTCCACGGCTGCTTTCATCGCGTCGACATTTTGAGACATCAGAATCAAATTGAATTCCGATGTTTCCGCGATGATCTTGGCGGTTTTGGCAAAGGCCTTGGCGTCGCCGGCGTCTTCCACCGCCACCAGTTCCGGCCTCAGGTTCAGGCCGACGCGTTCATACTGAAACGCATTCCAGGCCGCCAGTTTCGCCTTAAGGTCTTTTTCCTTGATGTCCGAACGGACCTTGGCGGCAATGGCGGTAGGATTGTAAAATGTTTTTTCATGTCTGTACAGGACAGTTTCGCCACCCACCGTAAACTTACGGACGCCTTTGCCGATCTGGACCGGCAGAATCGGCGGAGCGGAAGCTTCCGCCAGCTGCGCGCGCGCTTCATCCGATACATAGGGGCAACTGTCAAGTTCCGCCTTGCCGGAGGCAAGGTTCATCGCAAACGCAAGACAGGTGGGAACGCCGCATTCCTTGCAGTTGGTCTTCGGAAGGAGCTTGAAAATTTGTATACCAGTTAGTGCCATTTTTGTCTCCTTATATACTTATTCAAGATAGGCTTCATCAAAATAAATTTTGTGTTGGTCATCATGACAAACAGATAGGGACATCGCGGGATGGTATAAACGCACCCGCGATGTCCTTATTGGTCATGATGAAAATGTCAATTACCCGACCAGCGGTTCCATGGAAAGGGCCGGATGACCCTTTTCCTGGAGAAACGGCAGAATTTCTTCTTCCGTCGTGCCGACGGTTTCATCCGCTATTTTGTCATACAGATCCGGGACGCCCATTTGAGCGCCGCGCTTTGCGATGCGATCTTTGAGTTCCTCTTTCAACATCTTGGGCATCCACACCATCCGCAGCAGCCCGCCGTCACCCAGAATGAACTTGCCCTGGGTAATATTGTATTTCGAATGACCGACAAATCCGGGGGACTGGGCCCCGCCGCCCATGACGCCGGCAAGGGTCGTGAACTTCATGCCGGATGGTGTTTCACCGGCGTAATTCCGGTTGACCGTCATGACGCCGTTGCAGGAAGGCAGCATGGCGGCGATGCATTCGCAGCAGCCGCAGGTGGTCATGGGATCATGCACCATGGAGTAAAAATTATAATGGGGCACCGCGCCGCGGGAGGCTTTATAAACAAAGTCATTGACGCCTTTCCACTGTCCCAGTTTGGGATCAAGGCATTCCCCTTTTTCAATGGGCTGATTGGGCCCCGTGGGATTGATTTCATAGGATGCCTTGCAGTCCATCCAGTTATAAGCGCCGCAAAGGCCGGTCCGCTCGGGACTGACGGAACAGACATGGTTCGGCGCAAAAGACTGGCACAGGGTGCAGGAGTAGTAAAGCTCCACATCCTCATCCGTCATCTTGTCGACCCGTTCATCGCGGGTTCTGTATTCGGCCCGGGCCCGCTCGGTTATCTTGGCCACATCTTTCTTGTTCGTGTAGAGGGTCACCTGAACCTTATCCACGATTTTCTTGAAATCCTGATGGAATTTGGCATGGAGCACGATGCCGATATGTTTCAGACTGAACCCTTTTTCCATGGCCGATTTGCTGACACGGACCCAGGAGATATCCCGCTGCCCGATGTGCATGATGCCCTGGATATAGTTGGTCAGATGATGGATCTGACGTTCCATGATGGGTTCAAAGTCGGTCTGGAATTCCCGGCCGGCGATCTGAACATAGACGGCCAGCGGGAAGGTGTCGCCTTCTTTGAGGTCAGTGACATCCGGGCCCACCACGGTGACCTTGCCGTCTTCAATTTCACTCATTTCCGCCATTTTCACCAGCTCCGTGCACTGGGTCTTGCCGCCGCCGCACTGGACAAAAAGGTCCGCCCCGCGAACGCGCTCGCCTTCATAAGCCGGACCAAAGGCCATGGGAATGTCGATTTCCGTCACCGATACTTTCAACCCGCGGACTTCAACAGACCGCTGAACAATTTCATTATGGGGCACATTGG
>PCSG01000192.1:7692-7834 GCA_002772195.1 Desulfobacterales bacterium CG23_combo_of_CG06-09_8_20_14_all_51_8
TGCAGATACCGGTGGGCAGAATTTCAGCAATATCCGTATCGGCCAGGGTCGGGAAACCCCAGTTGACGCAGCCGGCGGCCGCGACACCCCATTCAGTGCCGATATCCCCCAACGCGTTGACGAATGCAAAAATCCGGTCCTT
>PCSG01000192.1:7841-9049 GCA_002772195.1 Desulfobacterales bacterium CG23_combo_of_CG06-09_8_20_14_all_51_8
TTGAGAATCCGGCGGTAATCACCCGGTTCCACGCCACCGAAGGTCATGGCCGCGCGGTTGGCGAAACCCAGAGCGAATACGGCCGATGAAATATCCGGACCAAAGGGAACGATACGGGTATTCCACCCGATCTGAACCTTCTGCTCGATGAGCTGATCGATTACGGAAGTGCCATTGTGTTTGGCGGCGCAGAAAATATAGAGATTGCGTTTCTGATAATCTTCCACAATCGCCTTGGCGATTTCAGATGTCGGGGCCGCGCCCACGATGGCCGCAAATCCGGGCGCCGAGCCGTCCACGAATTCAACCCCGCGTTTCCGCAGGATAACGTCATCGGCCGGGCCGACCCATTTTTTCCCGGCTTCCAGATCCGGGTCTTCCTGGGCAATATAGAAATCCGGTTCCCGGACAATACGGAGGGCTTCAATGATTTCATAGGCGAAAATAGCCGCCATGCCTGCGTCCAGAAGGGGCCCCAGATAGGGCAGATGGTGTTTGCCCTTCACATGGGGCGGCAACAGGCCGCGCGCAAATTCCAAAGGTTTTTTCAGATCTTCCAGAGTCTTCACCTTCATGCCGGTGAGGGAGTAAATAACCGGAAGATAATACCCCGTATTGGGAAACTCCACCTTGGTGTCCGCGTTGAATGTTTCAAGGGCCCTGCGGTATTCCCCTTCCGCGGTTGAAACAACTTTATAGCCGCCCTGTATGGCTGCAAATGCTACTAATTTTGACATACCTTCCTCCTTCGTTGAGGATTTAATTTCTTATATTTTAGATTTAATGACCGTTATTAGGCTTCCAGGGCCTGACGATCCGCCATATCCATCAATACGCGTTCCCGGGCCTTGTCAATCCCCAGGGCTTTGCGTTTTTTATCAATATGAGCGATCATCTTCTGGGCGTGTTTGATGGGATCGGCTTCAAAATCCCACATGCCGCCGTAGAGTTTTTCCATTTCATGGAACAGGTAGTTTTGAAATACCGGCGCGCCGGATGTCGGGAATGTATATCCGAACACAGTGTAAACACCGGAGGAAACAAAATACTGGCCGATGCTGATGGCTTTTTCACTCATCCACTCGGGCGCGGAGCCTGCTGCAGGCAGATCGGAGATGTCCTTGCCCAGTCCGCCGGCTTTGACGACTTCCGTGGCTGCCAGGAGGATGCGGCTGTTATCCACGCAGGAGCCCATGTGCAGGACTGGC
>PCSG01000192.1:9057-11237 GCA_002772195.1 Desulfobacterales bacterium CG23_combo_of_CG06-09_8_20_14_all_51_8
CACGGTTTCGCAGACTTCGGCCAAGCCCGGGCCGCAGTAAACCGCAGCGGATTCAGGCGTCAAAAGACCTTCCATGGCGCAGGCGATGCCGTTGCAGCCGGTGGTCAGAACAATAACGTCATTCTTGATCAGTTCTTTCACAATCGTAATATGCGCTTCATTGTGACGGGTCCGGGCGTTGTTGCAGCCCACCACGCCGGCAATGCCGCGGATGCGGCCGTTGATGATATTGTCGTTTAAGGTATAGTAACTGCCGCGAAAAGTTCCGCCGAGATGATACTGAATGGATTCCACACCAAAGCCAGCGATTTGGGTGGCTTTCTGCTGGGGAATCATGATTTCGGCGCCGCGGTTCCCGAAGTTATCAATCGCCAGCTTGACGATGCGGACCGCGTCTTCCATGGCGTGATGTTCGTCAAACTCGATGTGCAGCACATTGTTCTGCTCCATCCGGGCGATGGGGTGAGTCGTGATCAGCTTGGTGTGGAAACATTTGGCGACATTGGCCAGATTCTGAAAAATGCACTGAATATCAACGACCATGGCGTCACAGGCCCCGGTGATGATGGCCAGTTCCTGCTGCAGGAATGTACCGGCGGTAGGGACACCGTGCCGCTGAAGCATTTCATTGCCCGTACAGCACATGCCGCCGAGCTGGATGCCCTTGGCGCCCTTGGATTTAGCATAGTTAATCAATTCCTGGGACTGGGATGCGGCAACAATCATTTCGGAAAGAACCGGCTCATGGCCGTGAATAATGATATTGACATGATCCGCCTTCATGATGCCGAGGTTGGCTTCGGACTGCACAGGGTAGGGTGTGCCAAACAGAATGTCCTGAAGGTCGGTGGCCAGCATGGAGCCGCCCCAGCCATCGGCCAGAGATGCACGAGCGCCCTGCTTGAGCAGATTTTTATAGTCCTGATCCACGCCCATGTGGGTGCGGTGCATGATCTCAACGATTTCCCGGTCGATGTTTCTCGGCCGGACTCCGGCTTTTTTCCATTTTTCATAAAGGGCTTCGGGCGCCCGCTTCAGATAGAGCAATTCGCCTTCCGGCTTGCCCCATTCGGCAAAAGCGGTTTCCGCGGTTTCCAAGGCGATTTCATCCATGTCGCGGTCTTTGACTTCGCCGTTCACTTCAACCGTGGTGGCAACACCTAAAGCTTCTGCCACAGCCAGAAGCTTGACGGTATCTTTGATCTTGTAGTCATGGCTTTCTTTCCGCGCCACGGCCCGGAAGACTTCCGCCATGCTGCGGCCATGATCGGAATGGGCGGCCGCGCCGCCGGCGATCATGCGGATAAAATTTCTGGCCGCGATGGTGTTGGCACTGGCCCCGCACAGACCCTTGCGGGTGTCTTCGCCTTCAATCCCGCCCTTGGGCAGGGGCAGCCGGCAGGGACCCATGGCGCAGTTTTTACAGCAGATCCCCTGCATGCCGATGGCGCAGGGCTTCATTGCCTCCGCACGGTCCCAGATCGTTTCAACGCCAAGCGCCTGAGCCCGGGCGATCATCTGTTGCGTTGCCGCATCAATGGATGATTTTATCGGATCCGCAAGCTTCACTTTTTCAGCTTTTTCAACTTTTTCTTCTGCCATCAGAGGTTCCTCCTTCTATTTATATATAAATTAGACACTGCCGGTTTTATCCGTCGGAAATCCATATTAGCTTTTTGGATCAGCGACATCCGGCAAATTATTATTTCGCTGTTAAGCCCTTCGATGAATTTTATTCAGTTTTTCAAGGATCCGATCCAGTTCCGATTTCTGAACTGCGGCCGCTGTCACGGAAACCTTGGATGCCTTGCCGGCAGTCGCATGCTGGGCCATCATTTCTTCCCGTTCCTTCGCCCGCTTATCGCGGATGGCCTGCTCTTCCGCTTCCCGCTTGGCCACATCCCTGGCATGGGCGTCTGCGTCTGCCTTGGCTTTGGCTTCCGTGTCCGCTTTGGCTTTGGCTTCGGCTGCCGCTGCTGCTTTGACCTTGGCTTCCGCGTCTGCTTTGGCCTTTGCTTCCGCATCCGCTTTGGCTTTGGCGTCGGCCGCTGCTTTGGCCTTGGCTTCAGCTGCCGGATCCGCCTTCGGGGCTTCCGGCGCTTTTTCCGCCTTTGCTTCCACCTTGGCTTCGGCTTTGGGGGCCGGTTTGGCCGCCGGTTTGGCCGCCGGTTTGGCCGCCG
>PCSG01000374.1:0-553 GCA_002772195.1 Desulfobacterales bacterium CG23_combo_of_CG06-09_8_20_14_all_51_8
ACGAGGCGGTGGTCGACATTGCCACCGGGTTTGGGCTCGGTGACCGTCTCCAGATCCGCCGCAACCAATATACCGTGGTCGGCCTGACTCGGCGAATGGTCTCTTCCGGCGGCGATCCCATGGTGTTCATTCCGCTCAAGGACGCCCAGGAAGCGCAGTTTCTCAAGGACAATGACGCGATTCGGCAGCAGCGGCGGCGTACTGCCGCAAACCCGGCTTTCAATCGACCGCAGGTTCCGGGTTTACTCAATGCTGTCGTCGCTTCGCAAAGCACCAATGCTTATGTCAACGCCGTTCTGGTGCAGATTGAAGCGGGTCACACTGCGGAAGATGTGGCGGAATCAATTCGCCGCTGGAAGCGGCTTACTGTCTATACGCGCAGCCAGATGGAAGAAATCCTCATCGGCAAGCTGATCGCCACTTCGGCAAGGCAGATCAGTATGTTCCTGATTATCCTCTCAATTGTCAGTGCGGCCATTGTCGCCTTCATTATCTATATCCTGACGCTCGGCAAGATCCGTGAGATCGCGGTGCTCAAATTGATCGGTACCCG
>PCSG01000374.1:564-3335 GCA_002772195.1 Desulfobacterales bacterium CG23_combo_of_CG06-09_8_20_14_all_51_8
TCCATCGCCCTGGGCGCGATTGGATTCGTGGTGGGCAAGATCACCGCCACCTTGCTGATGGCGCCGATTTTTCCCAAATATGTCCTGCTGGAGCCCCTCGACTCTGTACGCGGATTCGTCGCCGTGGTGCTGATCTGCATCCTTGCGAGCATCATCGCCATTCGTGCCGCCCTCAAAGTTGATCCGGCCGAAGCCATAGGAGGCTGATATGGCCGGCAAGGGTATTCGAATTGAAGGCTTGAAAAAGCGCTATGGCAAGGGTGACACCGCCGTCGATGCGCTCAAGGGTGTGGATATGCAGGTGGCGCCGGGTGAGGTGGTCGGTCTGATCGGGCCGTCAGGGTCCGGCAAGAGCACGCTGCTCAAATGCCTGGGCGCAGTGATCGAGCCGACTGCCGGACGTATGATCTTAGGCGACGAGGTTATATATGATGGAATTTGGAAGGTGAAAGACTTGCGCGCCCTGCGTCGCGACAAAATCGGCTTTATCTTCCAGGCGCCGTACCTCATCCCTTTCCTCGACGTGACCGATAACGTCGCCCTGCTTCCCATGCTGGCCGGGGTGCCCAACGCCGATTCACGCAAACTGGCGGTGGCGCTGTTGAAATCGCTCGATGTGGGGCATCGCGCCAAGGCCATGCCATCGCAACTCTCCGGCGGCGAGCAGCAACGGGTGGCCATTGCCCGGGGTCTGGTCAGCCGTCCGCCGGTGATCCTCGCCGATGAGCCCACCGCTCCCCTCGATAGCGAACGAGCTTTGGCGGTGATCCGGATTTTGAACGATATGGCGCGTCAATTTGAAACCGCCATTATCGTTGTCACCCACGACGAAAAAATTATTCCGACCTTTAAGCGTATCTATCACATCCGTGATGGCGTGACCTATGAAGAGGCCGGAGAAGGGCGGGATTTTGGATAATGAAGGCGCATTTTTATTTATTTTGAACAAATAACAAAAAAGGAGGCGAACATGAGCTTTACCATTAAGGAAGGCATTGCCTGGGTCGGCAAAATTGACTGGGAGTTAAAAAAATTTCATGGAGAAGAATATTCCACCCATCGGGGGTCCAGTTATAACGCCTATCTGGTCAGGGATGAAAAAACGGTTTTGATTGATACGGTCTGGTCAAAATTTGCGCATGAATTTGTGGAAAATCTCCAAAAAGAAATTCCACTCGAAAAGATTGACTATATCATCGCGAACCATGCGGAATCCGACCACAGCGGCGCATTGCCGATTCTTATGCGGCGCATTCCGGATACCCCCATCTATTGCACCGCCAACGGCGTTAATTTTTTAAAAGGGCTTTATCACCAGGATTGGAATTTTAAGATCGTCAAAACCGGCGATAAACTCAGTCTGGGTTCGAAAGAACTGATTTTTATCGAAGCCCAGATGCTTCACTGGCCGGATAACATGATGTCCTATCTGACCGGGGATCATATTCTGTTCAGCAACGATGCGTTCGGGCAGCATATCGCCACCGAATTGATGTACAACGATCTGGTGGACCAGGGAGAACTTTTTCAGGAAGCGATTAAATATTACGCCAACATCCTCACGCCCTTCAGCAAGCTGGTGGTTAAAAAGATTCAGGAGGTACTCGCCCTTAAGTTGCCTGTGGATATGATTTGCCCCAGTCACGGCGTGATATGGCGGGACAATCCCCTGCAAATCGCCAATAAATATCTGGAATGGGCCGCAGATTATGCTGAAAACCAGATCAGTATCATTTATGACACCATGTGGGATGGAACGCGGAGAATGGCCGAGGCCATCGCCAGAGGCATCACTGAAACCGATAGCACTGTGGCGGTAAAATTATTCAATATTGCCCGTTCTGACAGGAATGACGTGATCACGGAAGTATTCAAATCAAAGGCCATTCTCGTCGGGTCTCCCACCATCAATAAAGGCATCCTGTCGGCTGTTGCCGGAATCTTGGAGGAAATCCGGGGGCTGGGGTTTAAAAACAAGAAGGCCGCTGCGTTTGGATGCTATGGCTGGAGCGGGGAAGGCGTCAAAATGATCTCCGAAAAGCTGAAAGAAGGCGGGTTTGATGTTGTGAGTGAGGGCCTTCGGGAAAAATGGAATCCCAACGCGGAAAGTATTGAAAATGCCGTTAATTTTGGGAAAGCCTTCGCAGCGCTACTGTAGGGGCCTATGGCATACGCCCCAGGGGGACATCTGCCTGCGGGATGGCCAGTTTTTCAGTCGAAACAGGCGGTAAGAGGTTGTGGTAAGAATCTCAGGTAATCAAAAAGGGGGAAACATGTCTGAAATTCATCGATTTGAAACGCTTTGTCTGCACGCCGGGCAGCAACCGGATCCCGCAACTCTGGCAAGAGCGGTGCCCATTCACAGAACCACATCTTATGTTTTTAAAAGCACGGAACATGCTGCAAGGCTGTTCTCGCTGAAAGAGCCGGGGAATATTTACACGCGGCTGATGAATCCCACTCAGGCCGTGCTTGAAGACCGCATGGCGGCACTGGAAAGCGGAGCCGCTGCCTTGGCGGTGGCTTCAGGGACTTCCGCCATCTATTATGCAGTGATCAACATCTGCCAGGCGGGTGATGAAATTGTTTCCGCCAATAACCTGTATGGCGGCACCTATACGATGTTCAGCAATATTCTTCCCCAGTTCGGCATTAGGACGCGGTTTGCGGACCCCAGGGAACCGGCCCAATTTGATGCGGCGATAACGGAAAAGACCCGGGCGATATTTATAGAGACCATCGGCAATCCGGCCCTTGAATTTACCGATATC
>PCSG01000374.1:3351-3493 GCA_002772195.1 Desulfobacterales bacterium CG23_combo_of_CG06-09_8_20_14_all_51_8
TCGCCCGCAAACATCACCTGCCGCTGATTGTGGACGCGACCTTCACCACGCCGTACCTTTTGCAGACCATTAATCATGGGGCTGATATTGTGGTTAATTCCATGACCAAATGGATCGGCGGGCACGGCACGGGCATCGGCGG
>PCSG01000039.1 GCA_002772195.1 Desulfobacterales bacterium CG23_combo_of_CG06-09_8_20_14_all_51_8
TTTTTTCCGGGGGCCGGCAAGCGTTGGCATGGCCTTGAGCAACCCCTGGGTGTATGGATGCCGGGGATTTGAAAATATTGCATTCCGGGACCCGGACTCCACAATACGGGCCGCGTACATCACCAGGATGCGCTCGCACATTTCCCAGACCACGCCCATGTCATGGGTGATGAGCAGCATGGACGTGTCCTGATCCTTCATTCCCCGGATCAGTTCAAAGACCTGGGCCTGGGTGGTGACATCCAGAGCCGTGGTGGGCTCGTCGGCGATGATGAGCTTAGGAGCAAGCATCAGTGCCATGGCGATCATGATGCGCTGCTGCATACCGCCGGAGAGCTGAAAGGGATAGGCGTACATGCGTTCGGACACATCGGCGATCCCCACTTTGCGCAGCCACTCTTCGGCTGTCTTCCAGGCTGCTTTTTCCGGCATGTCCCGCCGGTGCAGCCGGAGGGTTTCCACCATCTGGCGGCCGATGCGGTGCAGGGGCGACAGGGCGGACAGGGGCTCCTGAAAAATCATGCTCACGGCCCGGCCCCGGATATGCTGCAACTCTTTCGGCGTCAGAGCGAAAATCCGCTGCCCGTCAAACCAAATGTCTCCGGAGGTGATCTTTCCCGGCGGCGATGGAATCAGGCGGGGAATGCTTAAGGCGGTGACGGATTTACCGCACCCGGATTCTCCCACCAGGCCCACGGTTTCGCCCCGGTCCACGTGAAACGACACCTGATCCACGGCGTTGAAAATCCCGTCATCGGTTTTAAAGCTGACCGTCAGATTTGTCACTGTCAGAAGTCTTTGGGCCGGGGCCCCCTGATGATTTAAATTTATGGCATTCATCCGCAAATACTTATTCCAGTCTGCTGTATTGTTTCGGATCATAGGCGTTTCGGATGCCTTCCCCCACAAACACTCCGAGCAGCATCACCAAAAACAGGGCCAGGGACGGGTACAGAATCAGCCACCAGGCCCACCGGTACTGCTGGGCCTGGAACAGAAGTTCCCCCCAGCTCGGGGTGGGCGGCGGCAGGCCGAAGCCCAGATAATCCAGGGCCGCCAGGGACCCGATGGCCCCCACCAGAAAAAACGGAAAAAACGTGATCACCGGCACCAGGGCATTGGGCAGAATATGTTTATAAATGATTTTCAAGGGCGGCACGCCCATGCATTTAGCCGCCTCCACAAAGGGCCGCTTTCTTAAGCTCAAAAATTCCGCCCGGATGTAATAGGAAATCCCCACCCAGTTAAACACCGCATAGCAGGCCAAGAGAAGCGTAAAACTCCGGCCGTAAATGGAGCCCATGAGAATCATGACATACAGAAACGGCAGGGCGCTCCATATCTCTATAAGGCGCTGGGCCGTGATATCGACTTTCCCGCCGTAAAATCCCTGAACCGCTCCGGCGCTCATGCCGATGATCATGGAGCAGGCCACCAGGAGGAGACCGAAGGTCACCGATATCCGGAACCCATAGATGATGCGGGCCAGCACATCCCGGCCGGCCGCGTCAATGCCCAGGGGATGGTTTTTCAGCGGCGGATAGGGAAATCGCACATCTTCCTTGACAAATGACGCGATGTACTGACGATCGTCCACCATGACACGACGCTCATCCACGGGCCGTTCAAAGCGGGCTTGGGCAAGGTCTATCAGGATCCGGCGTTCAGGCTCGGAAATTTTGCTCCAGATGCCGGACGATGAAATATCCGGTTCACGGTCTTTTTCAAACACGATGGACGGGGCGGATGGATCGCTATCCAGAACTTCCCTGACCATCAGCCGGATGGTCTCAGGACGCGCGTTCCGGGGCCGATAGGTCGATAAGGAAGCCTGAAATTTTTTCCCGTCAGGGCCTTCAATGTTAAATTCCGCAAAAGGCGCGGCCTGGTTGGCAAACCGCTTCGCCGCCGCCGCTTTTAAAGATGCCGGGAGCCTGAAATAGTTTTCCAGAACCGGATGCGAAACACTCTCTTCAGATTCCGGCAAAAACACATCCATTCCCGTCGTGCGGATCATGATCCAATCTTCTGCAACGTCAACAGTTCCGATGCGGGGCTCCGGGGTCAGAGTGAGCGCCACATGCGCATCCACGGCAATCTCTTCCGGCGCGATGCTCTCCAGGGGGCTGAAGGGGATGGGCGGGAAAATCATGAAATTTTCCCTTAGGTCCAGAAAGGCCCCGGACTGCCGGAGCCGCCGGTAATCCGGCCGGGTCTGCCGTCCGCTGCCGGTAAACACGTCGTCGGCATAATACCGGATCACCGGGAAATAAGACGCTCCGTTGTATCTCACATAAAGGGGCACATTATTGCAGATCACTTCGGAAAACAGACTCAACCCGTAGACGATGCACAGTATCCATAAAGAGATATAGGCCCGCTTCATGGACTGAAACCGCAGAAACCGCTTCCGGGTCATCGGGTTTTTTAAAAATCGAAAGGCCATTGCAACCGTTAAAGACCCATGAAAAATTAACCGGATCAGGATTTCTGAAAATTGATCCGAGGATCGATGAGCACATAAAGAAAATCGGAAAAAATATTGCCCAGAAGCCCGAGAAGGGAGGTCAGGGCCAGAATTTCCATGAATACGGGATAATCCCGTCCCACAATCGCCTCCAGGCTCAGCCGGCCCATGCCCGGGATTTCAAACACCTGTTCGATGATCACCGACCCCGCGAACATGACGGTGAGGATTCCGCCCATGCCCGTGGCAATGGGAATCAGAGCGTTCCTGAAGGCATGGCCCCAGACGGCCCGGGTAAAACTTCCGCCCTTGGCCACCACCGTCCGGATATAATCCCTGCTGATCTGTTCGATCAGCGAGTTTTTCATCAAAAGGGTCAATACCGCGAAATTGCCGATGACGTAGCACAGAACCGGCAGAAACATATGCATCCAGATATCTTTCGCCTTTTCCAGGGGCGGCATCAGGGGGTAGCCTTCGGAATGGAACCCGGAAATGGGAAAAATGTCCCACATACCCTCCACGGTCCCGCACAGCAGCATTTTCAGCACCATTCCCATGGCAAAGGCGGGAATGGCGTAACCCACAAATACGATAATGCTGGATGTCAGATCAAAAGTGGTATTATGGCGAAGGGCCTTGAAAATACCCAGAGGAATGCACACCAGATACGACAGAAAGAAGCCGGTGATCCCGAAAATGACGGAGACTTTAAACCGCTCCTTGATAAGCTGCCAGGCGGTTTTGTTGGGAAACCGGTAGGATGGCATGGCCATGCCGATGCGGTCCGTGACCAGCCATTTCCAGTACCGCTGATAAACCGGCTGATCAAATCCATAATAGGCTTCGATTTCCCTGCGCTGTTTTTCGCTGATGGACTGGGCGGCCCCGTCGCCGATGCTGATTTCTCCGCCGCCAAACCCCTTCATCTGCATGATGGCCTGCTCCACCGGCCCGCCCGGAACAAACTGGACAATAAGAAAGCACAACCCGGTGATCCCAATAAATGTCGGAAAAATCAGCAGCAATCGTTTAATAAAATAATCCAGCCGCTCCATGGCCCATCCTTTGAAAAATTATCACCATCACCTGCTTCATGAAAGAAATTCAACACTAATAAATTATCCGGTCTTGATCAAGCAATATGGCGCGAAACCCAATCGGTGTGTTTTCCGCTTTAAATAAAAAAACCGCCGCTTCATGCAGTCGGCGCCGGCCAAGGCGGTCGGCATGGTTCCTTTTTTATTGACAAGTTCTTGTTTTTTTGGAAAAATTAATTAACTTCCACCTTCAGACATACAGGCGAAATCCATCCCGTGCAACCCGATGCGAACATAGGTTCATCCCCGGAAAGCCCTATCGTAGACTTTGACAGCCTTGTATCTAATGACACCCCTCCGGATACGGTGGTGGACTTGAGCAGCCTGGCGGTCGCCGACATCCAGCGCAAGCAAGGGTTTAATCTGGGCGCCATCCGGGCCAAAGCCCCGAATTTACAGATCACCGCAAGATTCAGTCTGCCGCTGATGGTCCTCCTTTATTTTTCCGCAATCCCCGCACCGCCCCTGCTGGTGCCCCTTGCCTTGATTATTCTGGTGGGCGTGATATTTCTCATCCATCAGCTCTATATTTACCGGCGGACCCGCCAGCCGGATCTTACTAAAAATATCATGATATCCGCCAGTCAACTGGATGTGGTCACCGCCCATCTGGCCTGGCTGTTTGATCCCATGATCCCTGCGCCCATGATGATGCTGGTGGCCATCGCGGCCATAGGCAACGGCCTTCAGCATGGCGTCCGGACATTCCGTTCTTTGTTTCAGATTATCCTGCTGATGACGCCCGTGGTCATCGCCCTGCGCATCTTTCTTCTGGGGTTCGACTGGCATTGCCTCCCCTTTCTGGTGCTTTGCGCATTTTTGATTCTCTATACGTTTTTCATGGTCCGCCGGTCCGACGCCATTCATGCGGATATGGAAGCCCGGTCGACCGATCTTGAACTGAACAATTTCAAATTAAAGCAACTGGGCATGGCCCTTCAAAAAAGTGAGGCCAGGTATCGCAATATTTTTGACACCAGCAGCGCCGCCATGGTGCTCATAGAAGACAATATGATGATATCTTTGGCAAACGAAAGATTTCTGGAGCTTTCAAAATATTCAAAAAGCGACCTCTACAACAAGAAAAAATTATCGGACTTTATTGATAAGGATGATTTGCAGCGGATACAGCGATTTCATGCCAAAAGGCGAAAAATGGGGGGCACGACGCCCACGGAATATGAATGCAAAATGATGGACAAGAACAATAATATCAAGCATATCATTATCCGGTTCAATATCACCCAGTGGCATGAACGGATCATGGCCACCATCGAAGACATCACCTCCCGGAAAAAGGCGAAAACCGCCCTGCAAAGCTCCATTAAAAAGCTGCGGCAAACCGCGGCCCGGCTGACGCAAAGTCAGAAACGATACCGGAACCTTTTTGAAAACACCGGTACCGCCACCATCCTGGTGGAAAAAAACCTGCGAATTTCCATGGCCAATTCCCGATTTTCCGAACTCACCGGGTTTACGAAACATGAAATCATCGGGGCCAAACGATTGAGTGAATTCATTGAACGGAAAAGCCTGTTCCGAATCCGGCGGTTTCAGGCAAAACAAAAGGAAAAAGACCTGGCCCAGCCATCAGAATACGAATGCCTGATGCTGGACAAAGATAGAAACATGAAACATGTGGTCATGAAAATATATACCCCGCCGGGACAGGAAAACAGCATTGTTTCCTTTTTCGATATCACCCAGCGCAAAGAAGCGGAGGCGGCCCTTCAGGCGGCCCATGAACGGCTGCGTATTCTGGCGGTGGGGGATGAACTGACCCAGGTGGCGAACCGCCGGCAGTTCAATGAAAAACTCCAGCAGGAGTGGACCCGGCTCCAGAGGGAAGGCCTGCCCCTATCGCTCATCATGAGCGATGTGGACGATTTTAAAGCGTATAACGACACTTACGGCCATCAGAACGGAGACCGGTGCCTGAGATCCATCGCGGATGCAATGAAAAAAACAGCAAAACGGACCGTGGATGTGGTGGCCCGTTACGGCGGTGAAGAATTTGCCGTAATCATGCCCAACACCAATCAGCTCGGGGCGTCCAGAGTCGCTGAATCCATCAGAATCGCTGTTGAAGAGCTTCATATCCCCAACAACGCATCATCCGTATCCGATTTTATCACCTTAAGCCTGGGCGTATCATCAATGATCCCCAGCCAGGACCTGTCCCTTGATGCGCTGATCAAAGAGGCTGACAATGCCCTTTATTCGGCAAAAAAACAGGGACGAAACCGGGTGGTTGTATCCGAAAATGCCTGCCGTCGCGGTGAAAATAATCTTTCATGGCGAGTCTCATCCACCGCCAAGAGCGAACTCACTCCCCCGGATTCCGAAACGCAGAAAAAAACTGCCGCTGTTTCCCTGCCGGCGAAATAAGGAATTTTTTATTCATGACGAAACTAAAAAAGGGGGCCTGGCAAATACACTGCCAGATCCCCCCCATATATTTTAAGCCCTATATATTTTAAAATAGATATTTTATAAACCAGAAAAATTTTACCGCTTTGAAAACTGGTATCTTGCGCGCGCGCCCTTCTGGCCGTATTTTTGTCTTTCTTTCTTCCGCGGATCGCGTCTGATAAACCCCGCGCGCTTCAGCATAGAGCGAAAATCCGGATTCACCTGGAAAAGGGCCTGGGTAATACCATGCCGCACCGCGCCGGCCTGACCCACGGTTCCGCCGCCTTTCACATTGACCCAGATATCAAACTGCCCCACCGTATTGGTCAGTTCAAGGGGTTGCGAAGTGATCTGTTTTGCGGTCATCACTCTGAAATATTCATCCATGGGCTTGTTGTTGATAATGATTTCACCCTTTCCGGGCTTCAGCCATGTTCTCGCAACAGCAGTTTTGCGCCTTCCGGTCGCATAGTAAGTATTTTCCTGTCCCATTAACTCTTTGCTCCAATATAGTGTGTCATCTTAAATGTAAGGCTTCACATCGAAAACCTGGGGCTGCTGGGCCTGATGGGGATGGTCGGCGCCCGCATACACCTTTAATTTATTGAACATGGAATGGCCTATGGAATTTTTCGGAAGCATGCCTTTAACGGCAAACCGGATCACATCTTCCGGTCGTTTTTCAAGCAGCTTCTCCGCAGTGATTTCCTTTAATCCCCCGATATAGCCGCTGTAGCTGTAATATTTTTTCAGCTTCAGTTTTCTGCCGGTTAAAACCATTTTGTCCGCATTCACCACAATAATAAAATCGCCACAATCCGTATGAGGGGTGAACAGCGGGTTGTGCTTTCCCCGCAATCTTGACGCAACCACGCTGGCCAGACGCCCGAGGACCATTCCTTCCGCATCCACCACCCACCATTTTCCCTGTACATCGCCTTGTTTGGCACTGTATGTATATTTTTTCACTGGTGATAACTCCTGTCAAAAATTTAATTCGTGATAATTAATGAAAATTTAACCGGATGTCAAGAGAAAATTTAGAAGTCGAAGCCCAGTTTTTTTTCGGACGATTGATGGAATGCAGGACCGGCCGGGACATCCATTCAGAGGATATCGCCCGTAAAAATTTTTATCCGGCTTCCCGTTGACGCTTTGCAGACATCCGCCGCGCTGCCGCGGTTGACCGCGATTTCGATTAATCCCGTACTTCCGACAAGGGCCACCAGCGCCCCTGAAGGCGCATCCCGGTAAACCCCGGATAAACCAATAACGACAAAGCCGCCCACAGCGATCTTTAAAGCGCGCGGGTCTGTATCGCCAAACGTTGCATGGATCAGGGGTTGATCAATATTGGTGATCAAATTTCCGAAACGGTCCACCCGCACCACTTCCCCGGCAATCTCCCGATCGGTGGACACATGGGGAATGGGCATGTCCAGCGTCACCCATTGACCGGTGGTGATGCGGGGGCCCAACTGGTCCGGCGCCAGACCGGCGCTTAAATGACCGGCGACCGGTGCGAAAATGTCCCGGCCATGAAAGGCCCGACTGACCGGGTGACGAAAATACCGGCTGTTTTCCACTAAGAAAACGCCATCAACGGGACAGGATTTCAGGATCAAAGTCAGTGCGCCGTTATCCGGCGCAAGAAACAACTGCCCGGCCGCAGACGCCGCTATTATCCCCCGCTCTCCCCCGACGCCGGGGTCCACCACCACGACATGAATGGTCCCCGCCGGGAAATACCGGAATGCGGAATCAATAACATAGGCCGCAACCGCGATATCCTGGGGCGGGATATCATGAGTCAGGTCCACGATCACGGCAGACGGATTGACCGACAGGATCACGCCTTTCATAATTCCCGCATAGGGATCCGCGAGGCCGAAATCCGTGAGCAGGGTAATCACTTCCCCTCGCGCTTTTCCAGTCCGAGATGCCGGTAGGCCTGATCCGAAGCGCGACGGCCGGCGGCCGTGCGCATGATAAACCCGATCTTGAGCAGAAACGGCTCCACCACATCCACCAGAGTGTCGGTTTCTTCCTGAAGAGTGGCGGCCACCGCCTCAATGCCCACCGGTCCGCCGTTATAATAATGGATCACCGTCAGTAAATACCGCCGGTCCAGCGGGGTCAGGCCCACGTCGTCCACCCCTTCCAGGCCCAACGCCTCGGTCACCGTTTTTTCAGTGATGCGGCCGTCCGCCCGCACCTGGGCATAATCCCGGGCCCGTTTCAGCAGACGGTTGATGATGCGCGGCGTTCCCCGGGAACGCTTGGCCAGAGAACAGGCTCCGGCGGTGTCAATATCAAGACCCAGCAATGCCGCAGACCGGCGGACGATTTTTTCCAGATCCGCGGTATTGTAAAAATCAAGGCTCCGGAAAAGCCCGAACCGATCCCGCAGCGGCGCGGATAGCAGGCCGACCCGCGTGGTGGCGCCCACCAGCGTAAACTGCTTTAACTGAAACCGATGGCTCCGTGCGTGAATGCCCTTGTCGAAAATAAAATCAATGGAAAAATCCTCCATGGCCGGGTACAGCAGTTCCTCCACCGTCTTGGGAGTGCGGTGAATTTCATCAATGAACAGCACATCCCCGGTTTCCAGATGGGTCAGCATGCCGATGAGGTCCCCGCCTTTTTCAAGGGCCGGCCCGGACGTCACCACCATCCGGGTATTCATTTCATTGGCGATAATATGGGCCAGGGTGGTTTTGCCCAGCCCCGGCGGTCCGTGAAACAGGACGTGCTCCAGGGCCTCTCCCCGCTGCTGGGCCGCTTCAATGGCGATGGCGAGCGTCTCCAAAACTTCAGCCTGGCCGATGTAGTCATGCAGCCGTTCCGGCCTGAGGGAGACGATTTCCGGTTCCTGGTCCATGGGCAGAACGGAATTGGTCAAAATTCCCTGCTGTCCGGATGAACCGGAAAAAATATCATCACTCATGGATCATTTCTCCCCGATACACCTCTTCAAAAAGATCTTCCGGATTGGCAATCAAGGGTTTTCGCCGCATGGCCGCCTTGACCATCGCCCGGGCTTCAAAAGGTTTGTGACCCAGCTGATCCACCAGCACATGAATTACCTGCTCGACAAAATCCTCAAGCGGCGGGGACTTTTCCCCGTCTTCATGGCGAATCAGCGCGAATTTCCCCATTTTCCCGGAAAGAGTGGCGATGATTTTTCCGGCGGTCCGCTCGCCGATTCCGTTTAACCGCTTCAACGCCTGGAGATTTTTCGATTCAATGGCCCGGGCGATATCGCGCACCGACAGATTCAAGGCTTTGATGGCCTTGATGGGCCCGATGGCTTCGACGGAAATGAACATTTTAAAAAATTCCCGCTCGGCTTCCAGATTGAATCCGATCAGCACAGGCCGGGGCTGGCGTTCGGTCTGATAATAATAGATGAACAGGGCCACCGTATCCCCGATGGATTTTGCGCTTATGGTTTCCATGACAAACAGCGGGATCAGCACTTCATATCCCACCTGGCCTGCCAGCAGGATAATGCGGTCGTCTTCTTTTTTTAAAAGGGTGCCTTCAAGGTATGCAATCATCGCGGATAGTCACTCAACTGGGCGCGTGAGGTAAATTCGGGTTCATTCAAACCGGCAAATCAGTTTCACAATGGACCGCCCCACCGGTAGAGGCCGATCATCGCCAGGGCCATGGCATCGGATGCATGATACGGTTTAATGGGGATTTGATGATTCAGACGCCGCCGGACAGATTCCTCCAGTTGTTTTTTATCCGCGCTGCCGCTTCCGGTCAACACCTGCTTGGCCTCGCGAACCGGAACTTCTATCACACGAACGTTTTTGCGGCATCCGGCTAAAAGTATGACGCCGGTAACCTTGCCCAGGGTAATACCGGACTGGGGAAATTTCTCAACGGAAAACACGTCCTCCACCACCATTAAATCCGGGGACCGGTCCGCAAGCAGAGAGGAAAGCATGGAATAGATCCGGTTCAGGCGGTCGGGAAGCGGATCCCGGGAGAATGTCCGGATCGTTCCGTAAGAAAAATTTTTCACGGACAGTCCGGCGCCTTCGATAACCGCCACGCCGGTTGCCGCCAGTCCCGGATCAACGCCGACAACCGTTATCATCCGCCGACGGCAGCTATGAAATCATTTTTACTCAATCTGGGACACCTTCTGCCGGGCGATGCCGGCTTCGCTGGAATTCGGAAATTTCTCTATCAGCATCCGCAGAACCAGCAGGGCATTGGCTTTTTCGCCCAGTTTTTCAAACGCAAGTCCCTGCTTCAGATAAGCCCCTGCGGCTTTATTGCTTTTGGGATATTTTTCAATGACTTCCTGGTATTCAAGAATGGCTTTCTGATGCCACCCCTCGTTGAAATAAATTTCTCCGATCCAGAACCGGGCATTGTCCGCCTGGTCGGATTTCGGATAAATTTCAAGGAATTTTACAAATCCCTGACGCGCCGTTTCATAATCAGTCCGGTCATAGGCCTGCTTGGAAACCTTGTAAAGTTCTTCTTCCGACATTTTCGGCTCGGCCGGAGCGGACACTTTCGCTTCGACGCCGGGTTCGCCCCCCGGTTCAAACCCCACGAATTTTTCGACCCGCAGAATACGGCTCTGGTTCTCAGACGCGGTCTGGGAAAAATGATTAAGGGCTGTTTCCGTGTTTTTCAATGAAGCCGCCATCGATTCCGTGGCCATCTGCAGCCGATGATCCGTTTCATCGAGGCGGCCGTTGATATTCCGAATTTCTTCTTTTAGGGCATCACTTTCCGCCCGCTGCCCGGCATACATATCCCTGAGTCCGGTTTCGCTGGTGCCCTGACTTTTTTTCAGAATTTGGTTCTCCATTTCCAGCTGCGTGATTCGTTGGTCAAGGCTGTTGACATCCCTGTTCAGCGCGCATCCGGAAACAAAAAGCATGGCACACGTGACAATACCCATTGAAATGCGATTCACAAGAGCCTCCCGGCCGCAAGACCTTTCTCTGAAAAATCGACTTGAGCAGGCTAAAATCCAGCCCCGCGTTAGGGGTGGGAAAAACTTCAAAGCAGAGGAGCAGGTGTCAGTGTTCAGGTGTCAGGTACCGAACCATCCTCTGTTGTTCCTGACACCCGACACCCGAAACCTGACACCCGAAACCTGAAACATCTATGGAAATCAGTTCTGAATCCTGAAATGGGCCCGGCGATTTTTCGCCCAGGCGCTTTCGGTTTTGCCCGAATCCAAGGGCTGCTCTTCCCCGTAGCTGATGGTATTCAGACTGGAAGCGCTGATGCCGGTGTCGACCAGAAACATTTT
>PCSG01000166.1:0-1182 GCA_002772195.1 Desulfobacterales bacterium CG23_combo_of_CG06-09_8_20_14_all_51_8
CGACCGGCCCAACAGGCTGTCCGGCCCGAAATCCTCGCTGTTATAGGCGTACACCGATTCCCATCCGAGATGGCGTTCCAGATACTCGGCCGTGGTTTGCTGAACCAAGGTGTCTTCGGTGTAGGCCGCAGGCGTCATGCTTTGCCCCCCTTCAACAACTGCTTGCCTTTATCCGTCAGCCTGTATCGCTGATTCCTGCTGCGCGGTTTATCGGGAAGGGTCATCTCTATCAGGCCCAACCGGATCGCGGTCTGCTGGTAGTGTTGCCGGAAATGCTTTTCATCGGAAAGGCCAAGGGCACCCATGATATCAAGGCGCGACATTTCCCCATCAAGCACGGAAAGCATGCTTTGAACTTCGGGGGTGACTTCGGGGGTGACTTCGGGGGTGACTTCGGGGGCACCGGCAAAAGCATCGTCTTCCGATTGCACGTTCGGCCTTGGAAAAATTACGGTAAACCAGTGTTCGGACACCTCAATAGACGGCTCGGTCACACCGTATTCTCGGCACAGGTTGCGAATACGTCTAATGCCCGAGCCGATATGTTCCACCGCCTCCATGCGGTAAAGCATGCCGAACAGCAGGGGATTGCGCGGAATGCTCTTGACGCCCAGATCGGCCTCGGTCATGCCGGCGGGCAGGCCCCCGGGGCTGACGATCTCCACCCGGTCTTTGAAAATATAAACCTGCACATTGGCCGTGGAGCGGTAATCGCGATGCACCAGCGCGTTCACCACCGCCTCACGCAGGGCCTCTTCCGGCAGTTCGGGCCGCTCCTCCCGTTTGACATGTTTGATAATGTATTCGATGTTGATCTTGGAAAGGATGTAGGCCACCACCTCGTTGATCATGGAATAGACATCATGATCAAACCCTCGCCGATCCAGAATGCGCACCTTGTCGGTTCCCATGAACAGGGCGCAGGCAGCGTCGGCGCTGGTTGTGAATTTACGGATGTCCCGGGCCAGCAGCCAGGCCCCGGCATGAGTCATTTGCCCGTCCATGACCAGGTGCAGGTTTTCCAGGGCCGTCAGCGCGTCCATATCCGCTGGAATCTTGGCCCGTTTTCGAAAGAGCGCCCAAACCTCGTCGGTCAGATCCTTTTTCAGGGAAAAACGGGTGCAAGGGGTTTCGTCAAAATGTATCAACCCCTCCTTGAAGAAAAACTCGCGGATCTCCTCG
>PCSG01000166.1:1276-2130 GCA_002772195.1 Desulfobacterales bacterium CG23_combo_of_CG06-09_8_20_14_all_51_8
GCCGCCGGTGGCATTGGCAAAAGCGCAGATTTCCCGGCCCAGGTTGGACGCGCCGGCCTGCTTGAACTCGGCGGTAAATCCTTCGCCAAGCGAAGTGAGGTTTTTCAGGTCAGATATTTTCATTTCAGTCTCTTCCGGTCCGAAACCCGGCTCAGCGGGCTTTTTTTATCCGATTTCATGTTGTTCAAAATATAACCCTGTAAGCAGCTAAATGAAAGGTTTGGTACCGTCCAAATGAAAGTTTTACCCCCGGCCAAATGAAAAAAATATTGCACAGGCCGCCGGTCGTGCGGCTACGCTCGGTTCTCTGTGGCGGTCTGCGGAACCTGAAGGACTTTGGTGTAAAATCCCTTCATACAGCCATTTCTCCGTTCATAAGGCGCGGCAGCAAAAGGTCGCGGGCATTTTCCAGGGCAACATCCGTCTTTCCGTGAGTACCAATAACCCCGCTTGACCCATAAACCGGAAAGGGCCCATCCACGCGAACATCCTTTCTAAGCGCCTTACCATAATTTAATGGCGCGACATCACCCAGCCTCTTCTTCTCCCACCCCTCGGGCACGCCGTCTTTAATTTTAACGTGTTCGTGGCCGGGGAAGCGGAGGTGAACGAACCATTCCTTGTAGAGCAGCCGGGCCGCCTGCTCCAGCAGGGCAACCCGCCGCCGGTTGTTCTCGATCAGGTCGTCGTAGGCGGCGAGGATAAACGAACTGATATTCGCCATCGAAGAAGGCAGAATTTTTTGTGCTGGGAGTCTTGCCGGTTACGACACGACCAAGATCAGAAATAGCGATCATCCCCACTCTCATATCCCCAGTTCCTCAATATTCTTTTTGATGGCTGACGTCCATCTG
>PCSG01000166.1:2141-4022 GCA_002772195.1 Desulfobacterales bacterium CG23_combo_of_CG06-09_8_20_14_all_51_8
AATTTTTCGCCCCTACGGCATTAAACCCGACATTTTCATATTGGGGTATATCCATTTTTCAACATCATCCGAGCAGGCCACGCCGGATTGGTCTGGATAATCGATTTCTTCATCCTTCCCCATCCTTCTCGTCTCGCCTATTTTAATACCATGAACCATCTGTCTGATCGGTCGATACCCCCTCGATATGGGCGAAAAATTTTTCGCCCCTACGGCGTTGAACCCGGCGTTTTCATATTGGGGTATATCCATTTTTCAACATCGTCCGGGCATGCCACGCCGAATTGATCTGGGTATTTGACCCGATTCGGATTTTCTCTATCCAATCCCCATTTCTTGGCGTTGCCGTGAATATATTCCCTGATGCGGGTCAATTCCATCTCATCGCGGATGATTCTTTCGTAAAACCCACGTTGCCAGACATCTACAACAGTCGTATTGCTGCGCATCCATTTCGTTAACCCGATTTTAAAACCGCGGATTATTGAACCGACCGTCTTTGATGTGCCGCATTGCCGTTGCCCTGTTGACAGGGGCGAAAAATCTTTCGCCCCTACGGGTGCATCGGTAATAAACAAAATCCCGTGAACATGATTCGGCATGATCGCAACCGCATCCAATGCCACATGGGGAAAATGAGCGGAAATATTTTCCCAACATTCAAGGATCACCTTCCCCGCAGCATTCAATCGCATTTCACCGGCGACAACATCGCCGAACAGGCATTCCCTGTTTTTGGTGCAAACGGTTACAAAATATGCCCCTTTTCGGGAATAATCATAATTCCGGAGACGAATCGATCGGCGATGGTATCTACCAGGATTACACATCATATCCCCAGTTCCTCAAAATTCTTCTTTATCCACGCCGCCGGTTTTGTGGCCTCGGCGTTGAGGTCGCCCGGTTTCACATGAATTTCACGCCGACTCATCCCTTCAAACTTCATCTTTCAACTCCGACTCTATCTCCGCGATACTCGGCAAACTGCCCTTGAGTTCATCCGGCAATGATTCGGTCAGGCGCGTTTCCCATTCCGCCACGCCCATGGGTTTTTTGAAGCCGCGCAGGGCGTATTCCACCACGAGTTCGTTTTTGCTTTTGCACAATAAAAGGCCGATGGTCGGCTGATCATCAGGATGACGCAACAGGTCGTCAACTGCGGACAGATAGAGATTCAACTGCCCTACGAAACCGGGGTCAAACGGCACGGCCTTAAGTTCCACCACGACAAAACAGCGCAGTTTGAGATGGTAAAACAAAAGATCCAGATAAAAATCCTGATCGCCGACCTCCAGAAGAACCTGCCGGCCCACAAAGGCAAAGCCCGCGCCCATTTCCAAAAAGAATTTCTGGATATGGTCCACCAGGGCCTGTTCCACTTCCCGCTCCTTTCGGGGATCATCGGTGCCGAGGAAATCAAAAAGATAAGGGTCTTTGAAAACCTGGGCGGCCATGTCCGAATCCGCCGGCGGCAGCACCTGATGAAAATTACTGATGGCCTTGCCCTGGCGTTCATGCAGGCGATTTTCGATGTGAATGGCAAGAATATTCCGGCTCCAGCCGTTTTCGATAGTAGCCCGAATGTACCACTCCCGCGTCCTTTGGTCTCTTATCTTATGTAAAAGCAAACAGTTATGAAACCATGGAATTTGTGCAGCAAGCTGCTGCACAATTTCCCGATCGGGCCAGGCTTCCGCAAAGGCCCGCATATATTTGAGATTGCGCGGACTAAGCCCCTTCATGTCGGGAAATGTATCCTGAACCCAACTTCATGGTTTTTATGCCCCGCCGGGCCATTTTTCGGGGCGGTGTAAAATATAAACTAAATAATATCAATATGTTACTTTTTTGCTTGTCAATGTAGTGCCAAAATCGCACATT
>PCSG01000177.1:0-2936 GCA_002772195.1 Desulfobacterales bacterium CG23_combo_of_CG06-09_8_20_14_all_51_8
GTCTTTTAGAATGACGGAATAAATATTCTGGGAGCCGATATCCACGCCGATGTTGTAAGTCATGTGAAATAAACCATTCGACTAATGATGTTTTGGTAAGGGAGTTTTGGAAAACACGAGGGTGCCGGTATAATGTAGCAATTGCCCCGATATGGATTCAAGAGTTTTATTCATCGTGTTTCGGTTGTCTGCCGTTTAGATACATTTCCAGCCGCCGGATGCCTTCTTCAATATTTTCCAAAGAATTGGCATAGGAAAACCGCAGATAGCCTTCCCCGTTTTCCCCGAAATCAATGCCCGGCGTGACCCCCACATGGGCCTTTTCAAGGATGTCAAAGGCCAGCCGGTAGGAATCGTGATCCAAGTGCTTTGCGTTGGCAAAGACATAGAAGGCGCCGGTGGGCTCCACGGTGATGCCGAACCCCAACTCCCACAGCCGCCGGATCATGTATCGCCGCCGCTCATCATAGGTGGCCTTCATTTTGCTGACATCCGGGCCTGCGTATTTCAAGGCCGCGATGCCTGCCATCTGGGCCATGGCATTGGCGGAGATGAAAAAATTCTGGTGAATTTTCTGAAGGGGCCGGATGAAGGCCTTGGGTGCGATAACATAGCCCAGGCGGAACCCGGTCATGGCGTAAAGTTTGGAAAATCCGTTGAACACAAAGGCATGGTCTGTGAATTCGAAGATGCTGTGTTCCGTTTCCCCGTAAACCAGCCCGTGATAAATTTCATCTGAAATAATATACGGGGAGAGCCGGGCGATTTTTTCCATGCGTTCGGCGGACAGCAGGTTTCCGATGGGATTGGACGGGGAATTGATGATAATGCCCCGGGTCCGTTTGGTTATTTTTTCCTCGATGGCCCTGGGGCGGTATTGAAACCCGTCGGCTTCCGATACCGGCACCCGCACCGGCACCCCTTTCAGGAACCGGATGAAATTGGGATAGCAGGCATAATGGGGATCGGACAGAATGACTTCGTCTCCTTCCTCCAGGAGGGCGGCAAACACCATGAACATGGCCGGAGATGTGCCGGAAGTGACGACAACTTGGTCCGGGTCCACGCGGACCTGGTAAGTGTCGGCGTAATAGGCGCTGATGGCTTCCCGGAGTTCCATCATCCCCAGGCTGTGGGTATAATGGGTATAACCGTCCCGCAAGGCTTTTTCAGCGGCCTCCCGGACACAGGCCGGGGTGTCGAAATCCGGCTCCCCGACTTCCAGATGAATCACATGGACGCCCCGGCGTTCCATATCATGGGCTTTTTCCAGAACATCCATGACGATAAAAGATGTCATTTCCTCGGCGCGTTTTGCGATTTTTGAAGTTGTCTGATGGTGCTGGTCTGACATGGCGTTTTAATTGTTTTTGGAGTTTGAAGAAAAACGGCCGCCGGTCGAACCGGCGACCGTTTTTGCATCATACCCGTAAACAATGGGATGGGAAAGTTTTTTTGTCAGTTTTTTTGTTTGCCATGCAGGTGAAAAAATTTATAAAATACAAAAAAGTGAATTCTGAAAAGATTCCAGTGAAACTTTTGGTGCATTGATGTGTTTAATAAATATAGCCGTGGCATTGTCCCGAATCATTGATTCGAATATTGGAATCGGAAATTCTGCTGAAGGCGCGCTTTGCTTCACGCGGTGTTACGGGGGCCAGGGCTTGTCGAAAGCTTGGGCGGCTTGGGGCCTGATAAAATGACCGGGGAACGGATGGATGCGGATGCGGCCCTGATGCTGCAGTTCAAAGAGGGCCATGAAGAGGCGTTCCTGAAGCTGTTTGCAAAATACCAGGCTCCCATCATCAATTTCTGCTTCCGGTTCTGCTCGGAACGGACCCTGGCCGAGGATCTGGCCCAGGAAGTGTTTTTAAGGGTTTACCGGGGACGCGGGCGGTATCGCGTCGAAGCCCGTTTTTCCACATGGCTTTACCGGATCGCCGTTAATGTCTGTCTCAATGAAACGCGCAAATTGCGGAAAAACTATGGGACGTACTCTCTTGACCAGCCCGCAAATGATGACCCGGACAGCCGGGTGCCGGAATTTCCTGATGAAAACCAGGTGCTGGTCGATGATGCCATGGTCTCGCATCAGCGGGATGAACGGATTCACCGGGCATTGCAGACCCTTCCCGATCCCCAGCGCATTGCCCTTGTGTTAAGAATATATGATGAATTTCCCTATGATGAAATCGCAAGCCGAATGAATGTTTCCGAGGGAAAGGTAAAAACACTGATTTTCCGGGGCCGTCGGCGGCTCAGGGAGGCCCTTGAGGGGGTTTTATAAAATGGACATTAAAAAGCAAAAAACCGGCGATCATGTAAGGGATTTGATTTCCGCCTTTATGGACGGAGAACTGCCCGTCCGGCAGGCGGCGGCTGTTCGGCGGCATCTGGACGAATGCCCGGCTTGCCGTAAGGAGTATGAGGCGCTGACATCCGTGGACCATCTCCTGCGGGGCGTCCCTGCCGTTTCGCCGTCCGCTGATTTTTCTCGGAATTTCTGGAAAAAGGTCAACGCCGTGGAAACCCGAAGGTCGCGCGGGTTGATGGGGTTAATGGGGATTCTCGGGTCATGGCGGCCGGTTCTGGCGGCGGCGTCGGCTTTGGTGATCGTTGTCGCGGGCTCGGTTTTTTTATATCATTCAGGATCTGATAACAATGATCCCGTTATGCCGGGGATAGCCGAAAACATGACCTTTTACGGAGATTATGAAATCGTCCAAAATTTAGAACTGTTTGAAAATTGGGAAGAAATCGCTTCCCTGGATGGAATATGAAAGCGATCGTTTGAGAAGGCCGATGCAAAGGACAATTAATATCATTGGATGGACCGTGTTTCTGCTGATGCTTGCCGCCCCGGCGTTTGGCGCGGATGGAAAAGACGTGTCCACCCAGGAACAATGGCAGGCCCTTTCGTCGGAAGAAAGGGAGGC
>PCSG01000177.1:2956-11130 GCA_002772195.1 Desulfobacterales bacterium CG23_combo_of_CG06-09_8_20_14_all_51_8
AGTTTATCACCCTTCCGCAATCCGACCGGCGTCTGATTATACAAAATTATGAAGCTTTTGAGGACCTTCCGGAAGAAGAACAAAGCAGAATAAAAAAGAATTTTCAGCACTTTAACTCCCTGCCCGCTGATGACCAGGAACGGGTGCGGCAGAAATTTCAGCGATGGCAGCAGCTTCCGCCGGAACAGAAACGGCTCATGCAGGAAAAATACCGGAAATATCAGGAAATGCCCGAAGATCAGCGACAAGACGTCATGAAAAATTATCAGAACTGGCAGGATTTGTCACCTGGTCAGAAAAATACCAATATTGAAAAAAAACGGCAAAAAGGGGGGCGCTGGTAAAAGCGGGAACCCTGCGGATTCAATTCCGGTCCTGGCGGCCCGTTTTTTTCCGGGTGATCAGACCCAAGAGATTATAGAGAAGCCGGGCCGTGGTGAATTCCGGTGCGTGAAGTCCCGGAATCGGGGCCAGTTCCACCACATCCAGGCCGATGACGGTGCGGCCGGATATAATGGATTCCAGAGCCGCAAAGGTCTGGATCCAGGTCAGGCCCCCCGGCTCCGGGGTCCCGGTGGCCGGCATGAGGGACGGGTCCAGCCCGTCCACGTCAAAGGTGATGTAAACATTTGGCGGAAAATCCGGCGGCAGAAGCGGGTCTGGAATGCCGGACAGGTGGATTTCACGAGCATCCAGGCGGCCTATTTTCCGATCTTCCCGCAGACGGTGTTCGTCATAGGACAGACTGCGCACCCCGACCTGAAAAATGGGGATGCCCATATCCAAGGCCCGGCGCATCACGCAGGCATGGCTCAAGGAAGTTTCCTCATAAGTGTCCCGAAGGTCCGCGTGGGCGTCAAACTGCACGATGCCGAAATCCCTGAAGAATTTTTTTAATGCCGTAAATGCCCCCACGCTCACCGTATGCTCCCCTCCCAATACCACCGGAATTTTATTTATTTTCAACACGCCTGATACCGCATCCGATATGTTTTTCAGCACGTCTTCCGCGTTCCCATCGCAGTCCACAGCAGGGGCCGTGTAAATGCCGTGTTCCGCCGGGATGCTGAATCCGTCGAACAGCTCAAGCTGGCTTGAGCTTTCCAGGATGGCGGCGGGTCCGCTCGCCGTGCCTTTCCCGTAAGAAACGCTTCGTTCAAACGGCGCGGGAATCATATGAAAAAGGGCCTTTCGGGGGTCGGGCTGGGGGAGTTCAGATGCCAGAAAATGGGGGAATTTTTGCAATTGGGCCATGGGATTTCCTAAGAAAGCCGGTTTTTAAAATCGTCATAGCCGAATTTTCGGATGATGGTAAATTCATCGGTGTCGGCGTTGTAGATGGCGATGGATGGGAGCTTGATGCCGTTGAAGGTATTGGTTTTCACCATGGAATAGTGGGCCATGTCGCAGAACACCAGTTTGTCGCCCACAGCAAGCAGTTTTTCAAAGGAGTAGTCTCCGATCACATCCCCGGCCAGGCAGGACAGGCCGGCCAGGCGATAGGAGTAAGGCTTTTCACCGGGCCGGCCGGCACCTATGATTTCCGGCCGGTAGGGCATTTCCAGGACATCCGGCATATGGGTCGCCGCTGACGTATCTAAAATGGCGATCCGCATGTCATTTTCCACAATATCGAGTACCGAAGCCACCAGGACCCCTGCATTTAAAGCCACGGCTTCCCCGGGTTCCAGGTAAACCGCCACCTCGTATTTCTCCTTGAAATCATTAATCAATCGGCACAGGAGATCCACATCATAATCATCCCGGGTGATGTGGTGCCCCCCGCCGAAATTGACCCATTCCATTTGCCTGATATACGGCTCAAATTGCGCTTCCACCTTTTCCAAGGTCCGGGCCAGGGCGTCGGCGTTTTTTTCGCAAAGGGTATGGAAATGCAGCCCGGAAAGGCCGTCTAAAGATTGGCCCTGGAACTGATGGGCGAGCACCCCGAGGCGGGAGCCCGGTGCGCAGGGGTCGTAAATGGGAACCTCGACTTCGGAATGGGCCGGGTTGATGCGGATACCGCAGCGGATGGGTCGGGGGGCCTGATCGATCATGGGCCGGAACCTCTGCCATAGGGCAAAGGAATTGAAGACGATGTGGTCGGAAAGGGGGATGATTTCCCGCATGTCCTCATCAGAGTATGCGGCGGCAAAGGTATGCACCTCCCGACCGAATTCCTCCCGCCCGAGCCGGGCTTCGTGGGGTGAACTGGCGCAGACGCCGTGGAGAGTTTGGCGGATCATGGGAAACACCGAAAACATGGAAAATCCCTTGAGGGCCAGAAGAATCCGGCACCCGGTCCGGTCCTGGACGGACGCCAGAATCTTGAGGTTCCGCTTCAGGGCCGTTTCATCCAAAACGAAACAGGGGGTGGGGACCCGGTCAAGGTCCAGTGTCATAGAACTACTTCGGTCCATGGCAGCCCATGAAGGTCCAGCTTTTCCATAAAGGGGTCCGGATCAAACTGCTCCATGTTGAACACGCCTTTGCCCCGCCATTTTTGGGTTAGCATCATCATGGCCCCGATCATGGCCGAGGTCCCTGTGGTGTAGGAAATGGCCTGGGACCGAACTTCCGCGTAGCATTTTTCATGGTCGCAGATATTGTAGATATAATATGTTTTGTCCTTGCCGTCCTTCTTACCCCGGATCAGGCACCCGATGCAGGTCCGGCCCCGGGTCAGGGGGCCTAGCGATGCGGGGTCCGGGAGCAGGGCCTTTAAAAATTTTAATGGAATGATTTCCCGGCCTTCGTAAATTACCGGGTCGATACGGGTCATGCCCACGTTTTCCAGCACTTTGAGGTGATTTAAATAATTGTCCGAAAACGTCATCCAGAACCGGGCTTTTTGGACTTCCGGGATATGCCGGACAATGGATTCCAGTTCTTCATGATACATGAGATAAATTTTTTTGGGGCCGATGCCTTCGGGAAAATCAAATTCCTTGGACACGGACAGGGGATCGGTTTCCACCCATTTGCCGGATTCATAGAAGCGGCCCTTGGCCGTGACTTCCCGGATGTTGATTTCCGGGTTAAAATTCGTGGCAAAGGGCTGGCCGTGGTCTCCGGCGTTGCAGTCAATAATGTCGATTTCGGAAATTTCGTCAAAATGGTGTTTTTGGGCCCAGGCGCAGAATACATTGGTGACGCCGGGATCAAACCCGGAGCCCAGAAGGGCCATGAGGCCGCGATCTTTAAACCGGTCATGGTAGTCCCACTGCCACCGGTAGCAGAACCGGGCCTCATCCGGGGGCTCATAGTTGGCGGTGTCCAAGTAGTCCACGCCGGTTTCCAGGCAGGCGTCCATGATGTGCAGGTCCTGGTAGGGAAGGGCCACGTTGATCACCACATCCGGCCGGAACCGGCGGATCAGGGCCGAGAGTTCCGGAACATTGTCCGCATCAACCTTAGCGGTCTCGATGTGCCGGTCGATCTGGGTTGCGATTTTCTCGCATTTTTCAAGTGTCCGGCTGGCCAGACAAATTTTTGAAAACACGTCCGGCACTTGGGCGCATTTGTGCGTGACCACCTGGCCAACGCCGCCGGCCCCGATAATGAGGACGCGTGACATGACATACTCCTTTCCCTTTAAACCTTCAGCCTTCAGTCTTCGTTACTTTTCAAAATACGTATATCCGCGAAGCCCCGCCTGATAAGCCTTCATGATTTTCTGGCGTTCATGGGGGGTGATGAGTCCCTTGCGGACGGCTTTTTCCGCGGTTTCCCGGAAATTGACCACGATGTTTTTGGTGTCGTATTCCACATAGGAGAGTACGTCTTCCACGGAATCCCCTTCGATTTCCCGCACGAACTTGAAGTCCCCGTCTTTTTTGATTTCAATGCTCACGATATGGGTGTCACCCAGCAGATTGTGGAGGTCCCCCAGGGTTTCCTGATAGGCTCCCACGAGGAAAACTCCCAGGTAATAGTCTTCATCCCGTTTGAGTTCATGGAGGGGCAGGGCGTTTTTAACATCATGGGTGTCGATGAACTTGTCGATTTTGCCGTCGCAGTCGCAGGTGATGTCCGCGAGGATCGCGTTTTTCGTCGGCGTTTCATTGAGCCTGTGCACCGGCATGATGGGAAACAGGTGGTCAATGGCCCAGGCATCCGGCAGGGACTGAAACACGCTGAAATTTCCGTAGTAAATATCGGCCAGGGCGTTTTCAATGCCTTCGAGTTCCGGCGGGATTTTTTTGAGTTTTTTAATATCCGCCGCGATTCGCTTCATCACGTGCCAGAAAATGTTTTCCCCAACGGCCCGTTCCCGCAAGGAAATGTCGCCGTGCTTGAAAAGCTCTCGGAGTTCATCCCGGTAATAGAGGGCGTCGTTATAGCATTCCTGCATGTTTTTCAGGGTCAGGGTGTTTAATACTTCAACAAGGTTTAGAATCATTTCATGGGTGTTGTCATCGAATTTTTTTGGCAGGGGCAGGGTCTCAAAACAGCTCACGTCGATGATATTAAACAGCAGCACCGAATAATAGGCCACCGTGGCCCTGCCGGATTCCGTGATGATGGTGGGGTGAGTGATGTCCCGGTCATCTAAGGTCCCCATGATCACTTCAATGATGTCTGCGCAGTATTCATCCAGGGTATAGTTTTTGCTGCTCGTGAAATTGGTGTGGGAACCGTCGTAATCCACGGCCAGACCGCCGCCGAGGTCCAGATATCCCATGGGCGCGCCTTCATCCACCAGGCCGGCGTAGACCCGGCAGGCTTCCACCACGGCGAACCGGATATCCCGGATATTGGGGATTTGGGAGCCCAGATGGTAATGGAGGAGCTGAAGGCAGTCGACCATGCCTTTTTCTTTCAGAAAATCCACGGTTTCGATGACCTGGGTCATGCTCAGGCCGAAAATGCTCCGGTCGCCGCCGGATTCCGTCCAGTGGCCCCCGGCCCGGGACGACAGCTTGATACGCAGGCCGAGTAAGGGTTTGATGCCCAGTTCCTCGGCCCGTTCCAGAATCAGGGGGAGCTCTGAGGGCATTTCAATGACAAAAAAACATTTAAAGCCCATTTTCCGGGCATAAAGGCCCAGATCGATGAATTCCCGGTCCTTGTAGCCGTTGCAGATCAGGCATGCTTCCGTGTCTTTTAGCAGGGAAATCGCGGCGATGAGTTCCGCCTTGCTGCCCGCCTCCAGGCCGTGGTGGTACTGGGCCCCGAAATGGGTCACTTCCTCCACCACCTGCTGCTGCTGGTTCACCTTGATGGGGTAGACCCCCCGGTAGGCCCCCTTGTATCCGAATGTTTCGATGGCGGTTTTGAAGCTTTCATGGAGCAGGGTGATCTGGGACTGCAAGATATTGCCCAGCCGGAGAAGGATGGGCATTCCCAAGCCCCGTTCCTTGATCCCGGAAATAATGTCCATCATGCTGATGGCGTTGGCCATATCGCTGCTGCCCCGGGGTTTGATGATGACCTCCCCTTTGTCTGAGATATCAAAATACCCGCCGCCCCAGTTGCGGATGCCGTAAAGGTCCATGGAATTTTCGATGCTCCAGCGTTCAAGGGAAGCAATATTTTTTGCAGGTTGATTCATTTTTTAATTTTTCCAGATGATTGGTGATGCGGTTAAAAAAACGGCGCGGGATCGGGAAAAATACCCGTTCCCCTTCCCGGATCCATGGCGAATTTTTTAAAAATGTCCTCTTAAATGGATACCGGAAAAATATCAACAGATGACTGTATTGTATAAAAAAATTTCATTAAATCAATGAATATTATAGAAATTCATTTTACAGACGTCGAAATCAGAGCAGCAAAAAGATATTTTAGCGAATGCCTCATCTGTGATATCAAAACAAGAGAAGTATTTTTATCAACCTGTTCAACCCGCAAGTCCTGATGATTCTATGAAAGGACAATTAATGCAAGAACCACATGTAATGCCGACCGAGAGTGTGTTGAAAAACCATTCCACTTCTCCTGACCAAGGCCTGTCAACCAACGATGCCGCACACCGGCTGAGCGAACATGGCCCGAACGAACTCATTGAAAAAGGCAAGAAAAAGGCCTGGCGCATTCTGTTGGCCCAGGTCAAGGAAGTCATGATTCTGATTCTGCTGGCGGCGGTGGTCGTTTCAGCGGCGCTGCACGAATATATGGATGCCATGGTGATTTTCGTCATTGTCGTGCTGAATACCCTTCTGGGGTTCTGGCAGGAATTCAAAGCCGAAAATGCAATGGCGGCCTTAAAAAAAATGACCGTACCCAATGTTCGGGTGCGTCGCGACGGCGCAGAGCAGCAAATCTCGGCTAAAGATCTGGTGCCGGGGGACATCCTGTTAATCGAAGCCGGGAACGTTGTGCCGGCGGATGCCCGGCTCATTGAAGCCGTAAATCTTAAAGTGGCGGAAGCCGCCCTGACCGGCGAATCCGAATCAGTGGACAAACATACGCGCGAACTGCCAGGTGGCGATATTGCACTGGCCGACCGCAAAAACATGATCTATCGGGGTACCGTGGTCACCTATGGCCGCGGACAGGCTGTTGTGACAAACACAGGCATGCACACCGAATTAGGCAAAATCGCCACCCTGCTTCAGGATGTTGAGGACGAGCAAACCCCGTTGCAGCGACGCCTATCGAATTTAGGCAAATCACTCGCTATGGCCGCCGTTGGGCTGATAATCGCCGTGGCCGAGTTGATGTACATCCAGGGCGCGGGGCTGAAAGAAACGTTTATGACCGCCATCAGCATGGCGGTAGCCGCCATTCCCGAAGGCTTGCCGGCTGTCGTCACCATCTCGCTGGCGTTGGGCGCGCAGCAGATGTTAAAGAAAAAGGCACTGATCCGGCAATTGCCCGCTGTGGAAACCCTCGGCAGCGTGACCGTGATTTGTTCCGATAAAACCGGCACATTAACACAAAATAAAATGACGGTAACGGGCGTGACGTTGCCGGACCATTCCTATACGATAGGTGAGGCGGTGACCCAATACAAAGAGGACGCCGCTCTCGGCTTGCTGTTGCTGACCGGGATGCTTTGCAACGATGCCGTCATTGATGAAAACACGGAAAACGGCATTATCGGCGATCCCACCGAAGGCGCGCTGGTCGTTGCCGCCCGGAAGGCGGGTCTGATTGAGCAGGATCTCAAAAAGCTAATGCCGAGGGTTCGTGAATTGCCTTTCGATTCCGACCGCAAACGCATGTCCACGGTTCACGCTTTGCCGACTTCTTCTCAGTCGCCGATTATAGATTCCATTCTATCTGCCGCTAAAAAGCAGGAGCACGCCGACTACCTTGTGCTGAGCAAAGGGGCAACCGATGGCCTGATCGACGTGTGCCGACACATTCTGATAAACGGCGCTGTTGAAATTTTTACCGAACAAAAGAAAACCCAAATTTTGGCTGAAAACACCGCGATGGCAAAAAGCGGCATCCGGGTGCTTGGATTGGCCTTTCGATCCATCGGAGTCGAAGCGCTGGATCGACCGGAAAGCTACGAGCAAAACCTTATTTTTCTCGGTATGGCCAGCATGCTCGATCCGGTTCGTCCCGAGGCGATCGAATCCGTGAGGATTTGCAAGCAGGCCGGAATACGGACGGTTATGATCACAGGCGATCATCCTCTGACAGCCGTGGCCATCGCCAAGGAGTTGGGCCTGACGACCAACGACAGATTTCTGACCGGCCAGGACTTTGAAAAAATGAGCGTCGAAGAACGTAATGCCCGGATTCCGGAAATTTCCGTTTTTGCCCGGGTCTCGCCGGAGCATAAAATGATCATCATCGACGTGTTGCAGGCGCATCATCAGGTCGTCGCGATGACGGGTGACGGGGTTAACGATGCACCGGCGCTGAAATCGGCCGACATTGGCGTGGCCATGGGCATTACGGGCACCGATGTCAGCAAAGAATCATCGGATATGGTCCTGCTGGATGATAATTTTGCCACCATCGTCGCCGCCGTCAAAGAAGGGCGTCGCATTTACGATAATATCCGCAAATTCGTCAGATACATCCTCACCGGCAATACCGGCGAAATCGTCGTCATGATCGTCGGCCCGCTGGCCGGGATGCCGCTGCCGCTGCTGCCGATTCAAATTTTGTGGATCAATCTGGTGACCGATGGCGTACCGGCAATTGCGCTGGGATTTGAGGAAGCCGAGAGTGATGTGATGAAACGCCCGCCGCACAATCCAAGGGAAGGTATT
>PCSG01000177.1:11143-17013 GCA_002772195.1 Desulfobacterales bacterium CG23_combo_of_CG06-09_8_20_14_all_51_8
TAATTTCCGTGGCGGCCGGATACTGGTTCTGGAAAGACGGAGCAGGTTCCAAGGCCTGGCAGACCATGGTGTTTACCATGCTCACCTTCTGCCAGATGGCCTATGCGTTGTGTGTTCGAAAGCAGCAGCAATCATTGTTCACGTATTCCTGGTTCAGCAATCCCCTGCTGCTGGTGGCAGTGGGCGTCACTCTGGCCTTACAATTGATTTTAATCTATGCGCCATTTTTCAACACCGTGTTCCGCACAACGCCTCTGGAATGGGAGGAACTCGGCGTGTGCGCCGCCGGAGCTTTGGCAATCATATTGATAACGGAATTTAAAAAATTTTATCTCAGAAGCAAGAAGCCTTGACGTGTAAAAACTGGAAAATCTTCAGCAATTAATATTATTGTGCGGCGCTTGAATAGAAAATCCAACTGAATTTTAGATGTTTTTAGATCAAAACAGTTGCGGATGAGATGAAGAATTTATATGGGAATAAAATATCATAACTTTAACCGGAGAATCGGTGAACCGGCTTTTTTTTGAAACAGGGGGAAAATCATGTTCCCGAAAGTTTACAAAGCCCTGCCGTCCGCCGTGGTCATGGGCGTCAAGACTTTAAACCGGGCTCGCCAGACCGCCGTTGCGTTAAGCAAAACCGGCCTGGACTGGGCTTTGGGCAATGAATCCTCGCCACAAGTGCTGATGCGTAAAACCTTTGAGCGGCTGGGGGCCACCTACATCAAACTGGGTCAGCTTGTCGCCAGTTCACCGTCCATGTTTCCCCCGGAATACGTGAGAGAGTTTCATAAGTGCCTGGACCGGACCGATCCGGTGCCTTTTCACCAGATGCACAAAGTTCTGAAAAGCGAGCTGGGTCCCGGATATCTGGGGGAGATTTTCGCAGACATCGACCCCGCGCCCATTGCTTCTGCTTCCATCGCCCAGGTGTATGCCGCCACCCTGACCACGGGCGAGCGTGTGGTCATTAAAATTCAGCGGCCCGGGGTCCGGACAGTGTTGTCCACAGATCTCAATTTTCTGTATTATTCCGCCGTGGTGCTGGAGCGACTGGTTCCCCGGTTGCGCCATATTTCCCTGGCCGGCATTTTGTCCGAGATCCGGCGCACGGTGTTTGAAGAATGTGATTTTGTGAAGGAAGCGGAAAATCTTCAGATTTTTTCAGATTTTCTCAAAGCCACCGAAAACGACCGGGTGGTGACGCCCAAAGTCTTTCCCCAGGCGTCGTCCCGGCGGGTCCTGACCATGGAACGGCTCTACGGCATTCCTTTGACGGATCGGGAGCAGTTTTTAAAATCCACGCCAAATCCCCAGATGACGCTGGGGGCCGCCTTTGAAACCTGGCTTTCCAGTATTGCCGACTGCGAGCTGTTTCACGCGGATCTGCATGCCGGCAATCTCATGATCATGCCCGACGGCCGGGTGGGGTTTATCGATTTCGGCATCGTGGGCCGGATTTCGGAACGAACCCGGAAAGGGGTCATGGCGATGATTCAGGCCATGATGACCAAAGATTATTTGACCATTGCCGAATCCATGCTGGTCATCGGCATGACCCGGAAAAAGGTGGATACGATTCGCCTGGCGGCGGACCTTCAAAAATTCTATGATGCCGGAGAGACCTCCCTTTCCGGGGAGGATTTTCCCCTACGGGCCGCGGATATGGATGAACCCGAGCAGATGCTTCTGGAAATGGTGCGCATCGCCGAAGTCCACGGCATCCGCTTTCCCCGGGAATTCACCCTGCTGCTCAAGCAGTTTCTGTATTTCGACAGTTACAGCGATATCCTGTTTGATATGGATCTGCTGATGGACGAGATGATGCTGAATGTGGAAGGGTTGAACCGGAAGCTGGAATGGCTGGAGTGAGGGCGCAAGACGTTAATATTCTCACTATTCTTTTACTTCAGGCTAAAAAGATCATGCATATGCAAGACGGCCTTTTGGCAGGGGGATGGGTCTGTCAAGTCGAGTGGCGGTTTCTATCCAGTCTTCAATAATTTGCTCAACATTTCTGACGGCCTCCTGGTAAGTTCTGCCGTCTGCCATGCATCCGGGGAGTTCCGGCACTTCCGCCACATAAGCATCGTCCTCAGCGCTCCAAAAAATAATGATTTCATATTTTTTTTCCATTATTAATCTCCAATACGAAGGTGGTATTTCAGTATGATGTTTCTGACCTGTTTGACCTGGTAGGGCTTACATTTACCGTTTTTGGGTTGTAGATTGAGAATTTCTTCAACACCATCATGGGTAAAAATGTGGTGGTCGCCTTTGATGTGCTCATTAAAGCCAAGTCGCCTGAGCAGTGCACATAGGGCTTCAAACAAAACATTCGCATCGGATCTGCGCAATAAGATGTGCTCGTATAGCTTCTTAAGATTGCCCATGGATAAATTCCTTAAAAGGCGCGATCGATTTATTTAAATTATAAACTAACATTTTTTCATCCGAAAAACCAAGATTTTTTCAAACCTGCCAGCCCCGTCAGTCCCCCCTTCTATTCCCCAATTCCTCGAGCACGTCATCATAGGCGTCGATGACATTTTCCCACAGAAAAGAGGTCATTTTTTGGGCGATGGTTTTTCGTGTTTCATCAAAAGAGTGACTACCCGCGAGGATGCGGACGAGTTTTTCTCTTAAGTCATGCCGGTTTTTATAGAGGCAGTGCGCGTGGAATTCTTCGGGCAGAATTTCCGGATACGCCAGCCGGTTCGGCAGCAGGGGCAGGCAGCCCAGAATCATGGCTTCGATGACGGACATGCCGAAATTTTCCTGAATGGCCGTGCTGATGACGATATCTCCTTCCCGCAAGAGCTTAAGATAATCCGCCCGTGACGGCACATAACCGAATGCAACGATTCGATCCTTAAAAATTTCCTTGGCCCGGGCGAACCCGTCCGGAATCATGCCGAAATTTTCCCCCGTCACGGCCAGCCGGAAATCCAGACCCTGCCGGTCAATTTCTTCAAGCGCCTGGAAAAACAGTTTGGGATTTTTGTCAAACCCCCACCGGTGGTTCCAGATGATCAGGGGAGAGTCCGGGCGAAGGGAAAAATCCGGTTCGATTTCCGGAGAAAGATCGATGCCGGGATAAAGAATGCTGGATTTATCCCGGATTCTTTCAGCCACGCCCACAGGCCGGCAATCTTTTGCCCGGCTTAAAAATTCCGGCACAGCAGCTAAAAAAACGCCCTGGTGAAATTCTGAATTAAACACCACCTGGTCCGCGGCCAGGGCCGTTGAAATATTGATCATGGAGAGCAGCCGAATGCTCCGGTCTTTTGCGGGCTGCGGGTAGGTCAACTGGTTTTCGTGAAAATAGACCAGGACCGGCGGGCATTTTCCGCAGGTTAATGCTTTGAAATCCGCCAGGTTGAAGAGGTCAGTGACGATGACGCCGTCATAACAGTCCAGGTTCTCGATGGCATCGGCCAGATAGATGGCCGCCCCCAGCATGCGCCAGCGGAAGTTTTCACCGGGCAGGCTAATGATACGGATGTCATGCCGGCTGTGGGCGGCGAGACCTTGGGCGAACAGCAGGTGGGACCCGACGGCAAAGGGTTCGATGAATAGAAATTTCAGAAAAGTGTCCTTGCGGGCGTCACAAAAAAATCGATTTCTGCGATGCCGAATTTTATGTGAAAATGTAAAGGTTTGTCTGCGTCCCAGCGGCTCAGCGGGAGGGAAAAATATATCTCGGCAGGGGCGCAAGGCCGCAGAGGGTTATTTGGCCGTTTTAGGGGAGTGTTTCGTTTTTTTTGGTTTCTCCGGGGATTTTCGCCGTTTCCCTTTTTTTTGAGCCTCAAAATTTTCAATCAGGGCGGCAATATCGTCCTGGGCCGAGGTGGTTTCAACGGCAAAACTGTAATTCTGGCGGCTGATGTGGATTTCTTCGACGGGTTTGTTTAAAAACGTCTGGATTTCCGTCAGACGGTCTTTTTCTTCCGTGCTGCAGAAGGAGATCGCGATGCCCTTGTGGACGCCCCGGCCGGTGCGGCCCACCCTGTGGACATAATTTTCCGCCTGGTCCGGCAGGTCGTAGTTGATGACGTAATCCACACCTTCGATATCAATGCCCCGGGCGCTGACGTCTGTTGCGATGAGGATACGGGCTTCCCCGCCCCGGAATTGCTGCATTACCTCGGTGCGCAGGGACTGTTCCTTTTCGCCGTGGATGGTGAGAACGGGGATTTCCACCCGGGCCATGGCCTTGGCCACCCGCTCGGCCCGGACCCGGGTCCGGACAAACACGATAAGACGGCTTTCGGGATGCTCTTTGATGAATTTTTCCAGAAAAAAGCGCTTGTCATCGGCTTCCACAAACATCACGAAATGGGAAACGTTTTTGGAAACCGGATCATCCGGAGAGATCTGGATGCGGATGGCGGAAGTTTTTACCTGGGCGAAGGCCAGTTTTTTGATGTCCCGGTTGATGGTGGCCGAAAAAAACAAGGTCTGGTGAGGCCGGGTGAGCATCTTTTTCACATACCGGATATCTTTGATGAATCCCAAATCCAGCATGTGGTCGGCCTCGTCTAACACGAGGGTGTCCACAAAATCCAGCCGGATGTAGCCCTGGCTGATGAGGTCGAACATGCGGCCCGGCGTGGCGATGAGAATGTCAATGCCGTCCTGGAGTTTTTGGATCTGGGGGTCCTGGTCCACCCCGCCGTAAACGGCAAAAGGTTTCACCCGGGTATGCCGGGCAAGGGAATTAAACACCTCGCCGATCTGCATGGCCAGCTCCCGGGTGGGCTCCATGACGATGCAGGCGATGCCGCACGTCCTCCGGCTTGCTTTGGCGCTGTGGATTTTCTGGATGATGGGAATGGCGAAGGCTGCGGTTTTGCCTGTTCCGGTCTGGGCGATGGCCAGCACATCCTCGCCTTTCATGATCGACGGGATGGATTTAAACTGAATGTCCGTGGGCCGTTTGAACCCGAGTTCCGCCAGATTTTTTTTGATGGCGTCATTGATATGGTAATCGGAGAATTTCATGTTTTTTAATGGCTCATTTTTTTGTGAGGATACGAAAAGTCTCTTCGTATATGACTTTCCTTGGCCCAATGGCGATGATGTCGATGGATGGCTTTAGCATGTCAATGCGGTAGATGATCCGGAATCGTTTAACGCGGTAGATTCTCAACCCTTGCAATTCATCCTTGAGGGCCTTGCAGCTGTAAGGATCTTCCATGATGGCCCGCAGGCCGGACCGGACGTGCGATTTAATCACCGGGTGGAGTTTCTGCAAAACTGAAGCGACATCATCCGGCACCCGTAAAACAGGTTTTTCGTGAGGCGGCGTCATGGGTTCGGCAGCAACTCCTCCAAGGTGTAAAGCGATGCGCTGCCTTTTTTTATGGATTCCAGGCCCTTTGTTATTTCCGCCATAAAATCGGAATCAAAACGGATATTCAGGGTTTCCCGCCAGCTTTCAAATTCATCCGGGCTCACCAGAACAGCGACCGGGCGGCCATTTTTGGTGATGACCACCTCTTCGTCCGTTTTTTTGACGGAATCCACCAAGGCGCTCAATTTCATTTTGGCTTCGGATACGGATATGGTATTCATGACATAGGCCTTATTTAGGTTGATCTGAATTATGGTTAAAATATAAAATTTTCCAGGTCCGTTGTCAAGGGTGATTGTGCTTAACGCTCAACCTCTTGTATCTCAATCTTTGGGAAACCCGGAATCATGATCCGCCGATTAGAAAACATGCGCAAATTCCAGAGTTGATGTATGATGACTCATATTTCCAACTCCCATTTGCCGATGTCTGGATTCAATAAATTGTGAATTAAGGCATACAGGACAGATGCTGTCAAAATCGGTAAAAAAGAGATAGATTTTCAGGATTTT
>PCSG01000177.1:17086-17253 GCA_002772195.1 Desulfobacterales bacterium CG23_combo_of_CG06-09_8_20_14_all_51_8
AGCGCCTGGTAAAACTTGACATACAAGGTGTTTTCTGAGATACATCAAACTGTGAAAAGCAATTTCTTATCTCTATCTATCTATCTATCTATCTATCTTTAAAGCGCGTAAAATCAAACACTGACGGCCTCACTTTTTAAAATCATTTGACAAAATCTGTATTACAA
>PCSG01000335.1:0-1100 GCA_002772195.1 Desulfobacterales bacterium CG23_combo_of_CG06-09_8_20_14_all_51_8
TATCCTGCCCGATGAACTCGCGAAAATGGGCGCCGTAATTGATGAAATCGCCGTCTATCATACGGTCAGCGACACGCAAAACACGGACACTCTGGTACGGCAACTGGAAACCGGCGACGTGGATCTGGTTACCTTCACCAGTTCGTCCACGGTCGTAAATTTCAAAAACCTCCTGCCCCCTGACCGGTTTGACGTCCTGATCAAAGGGGTGGCCATCGCCTCCATCGGCCCCATTACCACAGAAACCGCGAAAAAAAACGGCTTTAGCGTCCATGTGGAAGCCGCGACGTTTACCATTGACGGCCTGTGCGACGCCATCGTGGCCCATTATTCAAAGCAGGCCTGATTTTTAAGGAATCTTGACCATTGCCGAACGACCAGATGATAGACCGCTTCAACCGCCGCCTCACCTATCTGAGAATCTCCATCACCGACCGGTGCAACCTGGGCTGCGTCTACTGCAATCCGCGCCTGCCCGGGAAAAAACTGCATCACAAAGAGGTGCTGCGCTATGAAGAAATCCTGCGCCTCGCGCGCATCGGCGTCTGCCTGGGCATCACGAAAATCCGGATCACCGGCGGCGAACCCCTGGTCCGCAAAGGCTGCTGCGATTTTCTGGACCGCCTTGCCGGAATCGACGGACTGACGGATGTTTCCCTGACCACCAACGGCGTGCTTCTCCCGCAATACCTGGACCGCATCGCCGAAGCCGGAATAAAACGACTCAATATCAGCCTGGACACCTTAAACCCTAAAAAATACGCCCGAATCACCGGCCAGGACGCTTTTGGTCCGGTCTGGAACGGCATCCAACAGGCCCTGGACCGCGGATTTTCCCCGATTAAAATAAACGTCGTGGCCATGCGAGGTATCAATGATGACGAACTGACGGACCTGGCGGCCCTTTCCTTCACCTACCCGGTTCACGTCCGCTTTATTGAACTCATGCCCATTGGAAAAGCCGAAGCCCTGTCTGAAAAATCCCTGCTGATACCGGAAATCAAAGAAAAAATCGAGCCCCTGGGCGACCTCTTGCCGATCCGGCGGGAACTTCTTGACGGACCGGCCATGCGGTATAAATTTCCAGGCGCCCCCGGAGA
>PCSG01000335.1:1128-3900 GCA_002772195.1 Desulfobacterales bacterium CG23_combo_of_CG06-09_8_20_14_all_51_8
TGCGACTGACCGCCGACGGCCATCTCCTCACCTGCCTGTTGTCCGATATTGCTGAAGACATTAAAACGCCCCTGCGCCAGGGACTGCTGGACAATGATCTCAAAGCCGTATTTTTAAACGCCGCGGCAAAAAAACCCCATCAACACCCGGAACACCTCACCCCCCTAAACCAGCCCTCGCCCATGATCTCCATCGGGGGATGATTGTCCGGCGCGCATTCCAGCATTCCCGGGAATCTGAGTCCAAAATTGGTTTAAAATGTCAGATAAAGGGCGCGTCCATTCCACAAACCCCCCATTCCACAAATCCCCTTGCAAAATTCAACTGTTTCATATAGTTATAATAACGCCGGTCAGGCAGCAACCACGGTCTCGCCACCCCCCTTAAAAGGCGCTTAAATGTCTGATATTGAACAGATTGTCGATTTTTTTCTAAATCTCTTCAAGCTCCAGTGCAAAAACCCCAACCCGGGGTCCCATGCCATGGAGTATGCCCTGCTCCCCGACATTCCAGGATCGGACCGAATTTATGAACTCCGGGTTCGGTCCGGCGTGGAATGGGTCACCCGGCGCATGAACATCTGCCAGTTGGGAGAGATGGCGGAAAGCAAAAGCACCTGCTTTAAAATCATCTATGATGATCAACTGGTCGTTAAAATTCCCCCCCGGCCCTACACGGATTTTGAAATCTATCTGGAATACATCAGCAACGAACGCCATATCGTCAACCAGCTGACCCCATCCATCCAATGCCTGTCCCCCAGCCTGTCGGCCATTCTGAACATGGTCCCGGAACTGAATATCTCGGGTTCCGAACCGGACCCAGCCCGGCTTGAAGAAAAATACATTCAGCTCCTCAAAACCCATCCCCGCCTTCAAAAGCACCTCAGGATCGGCGACGGGTTCGTTTTTTTCATGAGCCTGTCCCGCAGCTCCTTTTTCAATCAGGTGATTGAAAAAATCCACGACCGGACCCGGGCCCAGGCGGAGATGCTGAAAAATACCAGTATATTTGAAGATATCTACGCCTTTGAAGCCCTTTATGGGAACCGGCATGATGATATTTTTTTCAAAATAAACCGGCTGTACCATGAATACGGCAAAATCATTGATATTCTGCTGCCCCAGCATGAAAATTACGAGGCGGTCCCCGCCTATCGGAAACAGGAATGGTTCTACTACAAGCTGGCTGGACAACCTATTGAAATAAACGAAAAAGAACTGTCACCCACATTCTTTGAAGATCTCAATCAGCTCCTGGACATTCTGATGGAGGAAAGCGAGGCGGCGGTCATTCAATACCGGGCCATTTCAGACAAATACATCCGCAAAAAAATTTTTGACAACCAGCGCCAAAATATTACGGGTATTATTATCAACATTTTCAATTTATTATATAATTTAAAAAATACACGCGTCGCTGTCCGGGATTTGAAGCCCGACAATATTTATATCGCCGCTAATTTTGACGGAGCGGACAATTTTTTAAACCGGCCTGAAGCGTTTTCCCTGGGCCTGATCGACCTTGAAACCGCGGTTCACCTGGATCCATCCGGCCCCGCCGGAATGCGCCAGCCCCCGCTGGCCGGGACGTTTGCGTTCATGACCCCCCACCATTTGTTCAAAAATAATGACCTCCGCCAATTGTTCGGTGACCAGACGCCCCGCGTTTTGTATATGCAGGACTGGTATGCGGCCCTGGGCATGATTTTCCAAACCGTCACGAGCAGCACCCTGTTTGTAAAAACCGCCCGGCTGATGCAGAAAATTTTTGAAACCAAAAAAACGGCGGTTATGGAAAAAAAACCATTGCCCGATACCTTAAAAAGCGTCAGTTGGATTTTCTGGTACACGGCATCCTCGGAATGCCATCAGAAAATCCGGACCCATCAGGATAAATTCAAATCACTGACGGTCCGCCTGCCCGAACCCGTGGTCGACATGCTGAAACATGAACTGAAAATCGAACGAAAAGTCATTGAAAAATCCATTGCCGCCCGCATCCGGTCCAAGCCGGATCTAAAGGAACATGAAGAAAAACTCCTCCAGGCGTCATCCGACCAGGTCGCCGCATTCAGGGCCCAGTGGGAAACCGAATCCCCCGGTTCCCCGCAGCCGCCGGCGATACGGAATAAAATTACCCATATTTTAAAAGGGATAGAGAGTTTGAAGCAGGAGGTGGAGGCCCATGACCGTTTCGGGCGTCATTTGGAAGGGAAAATGCCCTGCGATGCGCTGATGATCTTTGTTTTCAACCGGATATTAAACGCCATGTACCGTCAATTCTGGACCTATCGGGAGTACCCCGGAAAAACAGATATTTAGCGTTGCCTTCAAATGCTATTTCGTCAGATAATCCCGCAACGCGTGATCCAGGTCGCTGAAATTTTTTTCTAAATGCAGGATCAGGGAGTCCCAATCCGCGCCCTCATCTTTTCTGGCCAGCGTCTGAAGTCGCTGGCAAAGCAGATAAAGCCTTTTGGCGGAAATATTGGCGGCCGCTCCCTTCAGGGTGTGGGCGGCGCGGTCAACGACCACGGCGTTTTTGCTTTTAATTCCGGAAATCAACTCCGCCAGCAACGCCAGCGTGTCTTCCAGAAAAATCCCAATGACTTCACTTAACAGTTCCACGTCGCCGTCAATCCGGCGCAGAAAATCATCATAGTCAAACACCGGCTGGTCCATATCAACCATATCTTTACTGTCTGCCATTATTTTTGTTTTCCATTTGAATCAGCCGGAAGGATCACCGGGACCAGGTTGATGCGTTGCA
>PCSG01000355.1:0-10739 GCA_002772195.1 Desulfobacterales bacterium CG23_combo_of_CG06-09_8_20_14_all_51_8
CTCTCTTCGGGGTCGCTTTCATGAAAAAAACTATAGTGAAATCAATATGTAATTGCAAGAAAATAATGTTTACAAAGTCAAATTAAATCCAAATCCTTTGCTGGTCAGTCGATCTTTGCTGACCCCGTGTTTGAGCAGATAGCTCTTTACCGCCCATGCGCGTTTTTCAGACAATTTCTGGTTATATGCCGCAGAACCGACATTATCGGTATGCCCCTGAATTTCAAACCGCAGGCCGGGATTATGGTTTATAACCGTGACAACTTCATCCAATTCCTGCACATATTCATTGGCCTGCGGCAACATAGGGCACCAATTTCTGGTCCGGGGAAAAATTATAAACCGCGTCTATATGGATGGGAAAAACGTCAATATCATTGCTTCCGGGGTCCGAACCCGTCCGGGTGTAGTTGAAAAACGCCTCCGTTCCCCATTTGTCTGTGAACTGGTAGCCCACACCCAGCCCGAAGGTCGGTCCATGGTCTATATACTGATTGCCTTCAAACATGTGACCGCCCAACATGGGGGACAGAGAGAAATCTCCCTGACTTGTTTCACACCATCCCGTCTGCGCAAAGCAAAGCAGCCCTGCAATCAACAAAGTACCCCACATCGTCTTCTTTCTGACATTCATTGTTTTTCTCAATGGTTAAAAAATTATTGAATATGCGTATGGTCGCCAATACGCACGGCATCTGTCAATTTTGTGTTTTGTAATGGTATTCGAAATTGATTTCAAGCATATATTTATAATTGGTAGCTTCTCAAAAAGTTCAGGTAATTCGAGAATCACAAGGGGCCATAGGGGCAAACAAAAAAAGTCAAAGCGGATCTTCCGGCCTGGCGGGTATTCAAGACCGGAATCGCCATACCCTTTGCCGTAATATTCGAAGATGGGAAAAAAGGCGAACCATTCCAGATCGTTTTTGAATTTGACCCCAAGCCCCGCCGGATCATGTCGTGCGACAAAGCCTTGGGTTTCAATGGTCACCCGGCTGCTGGGGGCGGTGATGATGACTTCAACCCGGCAGAGGGAGTCCAAGGCGATGATCCGGTCTGTTTCCACAAAAATGCCGTTCATGCTGATATTTTTCATTGTCGCCGTCAGGGTCTGGTCCGGGTTTTCAAATTTCAAGGCCACCTGGGATTCAAAGTCCATGCGGAGCCGTTGCCGCTTATCGTCAGGAGTCTTCATCGGTAACAGTCTTTCAAGGTTTCCTGAATCCCCTTGTGGATGTCGTACCAGAAACTGAAGGCCGCCTCCTGTTTGTCCGTTTCAAAAAAATGGACCCACCGGATCAGTTCCGGATCATTAATGCCGTCAACCGTATGCTTTCTTTTGAGAAAACAGGCCACCAGATCCATGCTCCGTTCCGATTCCCAGAACACGCCGGCGTTTCGGCTGCTGATGCGCTCGGCGGTTGTCTGAATGCAGGTTGAAAAACGCTTCCGGTCCCCGTGAAGGGTTTCGATGATTTCCGGGATCATTTCTTCGGCCCAGGCCCGGTGAAACCGGCACATGCCGAGATTGTCCATGATCAGTTCGGCCTGCAGGCGGCGGGCGCACTGGCGTCCCAGCTCCCGGGGCGGCAGGAAATCCTGCCCGTAATACATGTAATATTTGCCCATGATGGCCATGGGGGACATCACCCCCGGGGTCCAGTACTGGTTGGGAACCATCCACCGGTTCCGGCCGAAACCGATGTAAACAAACGAATCTAAAATTTGCCGTCCTTTCTTCCGGGCCAGATGGCGGCCGAATTTACGGGCACCCTCGGACAGGTCCAGGATCCCCCGTTTTTCAATCATGGCATCCAGCAGGGACACGCCGAGTTCCGCATTGTGCAGGGAATCGGACACCGCATCAAAATTATTAGGGGAAAAAACCGGGTGGTTTTTTGGCCCGTGGACCCCGAGTTCTTCCGGGCGGATCAGATCCCGGGACAGACATTCCATCAGCCAGGCGATAACACCGCCGGCTGAGATGGCGTCAAACCCATACATATCCGCATGGTGAGTGAGCCGTTCTGCGGCCCGCTGGTCAAAAACGCCGCAAAGGGGCCCTAAAGCCTGGTAGGGTTCATAATCCTTTTTATAGATGTCGTGGTATTTTTTGCACACGGCCGCGCAGGGTTCGCCGCAGGTTTTCTGCTTTTTGGGCCGGATGGTTTCGTCGTTGAACTGCGCAAGATAATGATCGAGGACAAATTTTTGATGAATTTCCCGGCGTTCGGATTCATCCATGTAAATGCTCGTGTAATTAAACGAGAGCATGGCGCCGCCGAGGCTTGCGAAATTGACGCCGAAGGTGCCGCCGGTGTCGAATTTCGGATCGAACCGGTATTTGGTGGTGGATTCCAGGTCCTTGGCCGCCAGTTTCATCTGGTATTTCTCGATAAACCACTGGTCGGCCACGTTTCTGTCCCGGAAATCCTCGTCGACGAAGGTGCCGCCGTAGATGATGGCGGCGATACCGTGGTCCCTGAACAGTTTTGTGCCGAATCCCCCGCGGCCGGCCCAGGTGTCGATGATGGTCACTTCCCCCTTGCGGATGGGGGCCGAACACACGGCCCCGAAATCCGTGGCTGCGGCCGCCGGACCCACGGCCAGAATGCGCGGGTCATTTTCATATTGGTCCCCGAAGCGATCCAGGACAAAATCCATCAGTGAATACACCCCACGTCGACCATTGCTCCAGACTTCTCCGACGTTGATGGGGTGCATTTCCACATGAATGTCTTCCCCATGGGTCCGGTTGAGATAGAGAACGGATGGCGCGGCGGCCTTGCCCACCACCGACAGGAGGTTGATGCCAAGGTTGTCGAAAATCAGGGCGGCCCCGCCCATGGAGGAAATGTAAAAACCGCCCCAGCAGGGGGAAAAGCCCGTGAAAATAAGGCGGCTGGCCCCCGGAATAATAGACCCGGCCCAGATCCCGGCCCCGATATTTAAGCTGTTGTATTTACGGGATAAATGCAGGCCCAGATCCACCGGCCCCCAGAAATCGCCCAGGGCGAACCGTTCGATCCGGTAAAAGGCGGATGACGCATCCACCATCAGGGTTTTCAGATGGGTTGTCATAATCCGTGTCCTGTAAAATCAAGTCCTTGGGGCCAGGGCGCTATTTCTCATCGAGATCCAGGTCCGGATAAAGTTTTTTGGCGCAGTCCGGGCAGATGCCGTGACTGAAATCCACATCCGCATGTTCATGGATATAAGAGTCAATCTGGTTCCAGTACCCCTTGTCATCCCGGATTTTTTTGCAATTGGCGCAGATGGGGATCAACCCTTTCAGTGTTTTTACTTTGCCGAGGGCGTCCTGAAGCTCCCGGATCAAGCGTTCCTTCTCCTGTTCTGTTTGTTTGCGGCGTTCAATGTCTTTGGCCAGATTTTTGTTTAATTCCGTGACATTGACTTTTTCGATTTCCAGGGCTTCCAGCAGTTGGGCTTTTTCAAACTGCTGAATCAGGGATTCCCGGATGATTTGGCTGATCTGCAAGACGGACAGAATGGTCACGATCAAAAATCCGCCGACAATTACGCCCAGAACGATGCGTTCAAAGTCGCCGGATCCGATCAGGAAGACGGCTACGGGAGAGAGCATGGGAACCGTAAAACAGAAAAAGGCGGGTTTGGAAACCGCGTTCGTGGATACGGAAGCGGCCACCAGGCCAGCCAGGATGAGGAGGGTGATGGAAAGATAAACCAGGGAAAAATGAAGTTCGACATAGACCCCCAGCGCCCCCCACAAGGCGCCCATGGCAAAAATGCTGATTTCGTAAATGATGAACCAGGGCTTCGGGGTCAGTGTCGTTTTATCGGCAAAGCGGTATTTGATGGCGATCAAAAAAACGGGCCAGGATTGCCAGGGTCATGGCCGCCAGCCAGAACAGAAAGAATCCGGAAGAAAACTTCCGGTCAAACAGCAGGACCATGCAACCAGCCATCAGCAGATTGCCCGGCAGGGCCACCACTGACTGGTGCATGAGATCGCTCAGCCGCTTTTTTTCAAAGGATGATTCGGAATAGGATGTCATGGAATACTCCTTTCACGCCTTTTTAAAACACCAGGTCTTCAATAAAATACATGAGCTGGTTTAAGTTCCGGCAGGGCCGCACCTCGTGGCAATAGGCCTTGTAGGTGCTCATCTCGCTGTCGCCGGTGCCCCAGAACTGTTCCGGCTCCGGGTTCAGCCAGATGACCCGGCGGCATTTGGCCCGCATTGCGTCCAGGAGGTTTTCGCAGGGGTTCTGATAATTGGTGCGGGCGTCCCCCAGGATGATCAGCGTGGTTTTTCGGGTCAGAAGGTGCAGATGGTCCCGGTAAAACTCGGTGAATATGGCCCCGTAGTCCGTGTAGGCGTCAAAATTGATATGCGTGTCTGTGATGACTTTTTCAATGGCCTTGTTCACCTCATGTTTTTCAAAAATATCCGTGATGTTGGTGGGGCCGCTGATAAAGGCGAAACTCTGGACATCGGAAAAGCATTCCTGCATGGAATAGAGCATGTTGAGCATGAAACGGGCCGCCGACCACACGGAGCCGGACACATCGCACAGGGTGACCACGCGGGTTTTGCGCAGGGGCCGCTGACGGTAGATGATTTCGATGGGAATGCCCCCATATTTCTGAGCCATGCGCAGGGTTTTCTTGACATCCAGCTTTCCCTTGTTCCGGGACGCGTACCGTCGGCTCATGATGTCCTTCATTTTGCGAACGAGCTGATCGATGACCGTTCGCATCTGCTCGATCTCAGCGGCCGTCAGATTGGAAAACGGCCGTTCCCCGATGCCGGCATACTGCTTATCATAGGTGTTGACCTGTTTCAAGCCGTCATTGTAAGGCCGGGTTTCCTCGGTGAGCATGCGGTTGGCTGTTTCCAGGCGGTCCATGAGATGGGAGGCCATGCCCTGGTTTTTGCCGGGTTCTCCCGGAGCTTGATTGTCCCCTTGAAACTGAAGGATCTTATTCCGGGCCTGGTTGATGCGGAGCATGACTTCCAGGCGGCTGGACAGCTGGCTGAGGTTGGACTTGAGAGTCTTGGACGCTTCTTCCTTTTGGGTTTCCAGTTTCTGCATCAGTTTCAGATAGGGGATGGGCGCCCCGGCCAGAAAATCAAAAATGGCCTGGCTGATCTCATCGTTTGCCGCATCCTGCCGCATCCGGTCGAGGGCCGCCTGGATTTTGGCTTTGTCGGCCGTTTCCGGCGTCAGCTCCGCGTTCGGCCGCATGTCATGGAAAAAAAGATTGTAGAGCCGGTCAAAATTTCGCTGCTCCCGCCGGCTTTTGGCGAAATTGGCCCGCAGGGCCGCCCGGAACTGGGGTTCATCGAGGACATCAATGAGTTCCAGATGCCGGGCCGTATCGATCACCTCGGCCGTGGACACCCGCAGATCGGATGTGCGGCAGGCGGACACGAAATTTAACATGAGGTTGAGCATGGCAGTCGCTTACTTCAACACCTTATCCATGGATGCCCGCACCAGCTTGGTGTCCACCTGATATTTGCAGATCACGTTTAAGGTATCGGACAGCACTTCGGCGGACAGGTCCGTGGCCTGAAGCACCATCAGGGATTTTGCCCAGTCAATGGTTTCGGAGATGCAGGGCCGCTTTTTCAGGTCGAGCTTGCGGATGCGGTGAATGGCCTCCACCAGTTGATTGATGAGGCGATCTTCAATGCCGGGAATTTTCAGTTTGACGATGCGCTTTTCCAGGTCCATGTCCGGATAATCGATGTAGAGGTGAATGCACCGGCGTTTTAAGGCGTCGCTCATGTCCCGGTAGTTGTTGGAAGTGAGAATGACGATGGGAATGTGGTTGGCCTTCCAGATGCCAAGCTCCGGGATGGACACCTGAAAATCCCCCAGCAGTTCCAGAAGAAAGGCTTCGAATTCCGGATCGGATTTGTCGATTTCATCAATCAGGAGCACCACGGGATCATCGGATGTGATGGCCTGGAGCAGGGGCCGGGCCAGCAGGAAGCGCTCGGAAAAAAAGGCGTTTTCCTGTTCCGCGATTTTTTCCACGGCTTCGGCGATGGTGGACGACGCGGAGATCAGGTCATTGATTTTTTCCTTGATCATCTGGGTGTAGAGAAGCTGTTTGGCGTATTCCCATTCATAGAGGGCCTTGGCTTCATCCAGGCCCTCGTAGCACTGAAGCCGGATTTTCCTTAAGTTCAGGCTCCGGGCGATGGCCCGGGCCAGCTCGGTTTTTCCAGCCCCGGCAGGTCCCTCCACCAGAATCGGTTTATTGGTGGCCGTGGCCAGATACACCACGGTGGCGATTTCCCGGGACGGGATATAATCGACGCTTTCCAGTTTCTGGGCCACATCTTCAACGCTTTGAAACCCGGTCATGGGTCGTCCTTTCGTTATTTTATTTTTTAACCACAGAGGGCACAGAGTTCACGGAGAAAAACCCTTAAAAACATTCTCTGTGCGCTCCGTGGTCTCTGTGGTTAAATAAGTTTTTACGGTATTTCTCCGCCCTCTTGATGGGGGAGGCCGGGTGGGGGTGAAGCATAAAGCGGTTTCAATTTAAATTCCCCCTCACCCCAACCCTCTCCCGCCCGGGGAGAGGGTTTTTTTCAATCAATTAAAATGGTTATCGCAAAAGTGCCGCTGCAACGCAGTCAGATTTTTAATTTTTGAAAATACTCTAATCGGCATCGGCGTTCAATGTCAATCAGGTTGTCCAGGGCGTCGTTAAAATCCGCGTCTCCGATGGTGAAAACGCCGTGGCCGTATACAATCACGCCGGAGTGGCCGGAAAAGGCCGGGGGCACGGTGCGGCAGAGACCATGCGGGCCGGTGCCCACTTCGCCGGAAACCACGGGCACATCGCAGACAAAGCGCTCGTGGGGGCAGCACCGGTGGCAGTTGCCCTGGTCCGGGCAGTCGGGCCGGTCGCACTGCATGGACATGATCACGGAAAATTTGGGGTGTCCGTGCAAAATGGCCCGGCGCCCGGTCTGCCGGAGGATAGCCAAGTGGGCGGACAGCTCGCTCGATGCGGTGATCCCGGCGCACGAGGAGCCGTTCAGCGGCACCGGATCAATGGTGTCCGCCAGATCGTCTAAGAACGCCCCGGTCTGGCTGATATGGAGGATGCTATTGGCGAGGTAGGAAATATTGCCGAAGAAGGAATCCACCAGCCCCAGATTCACCACTTGGGCACCGGCCTCGCATATGGCGGCCCGGGCGTCAGCATCGCTGAGAAACGGCCCTTGGGCGAGGGAGTATGGTTTTGCTTTAACCGGGTCAGGCAGCCGGGCGGCGATTGTTTCAAAAACAGCCTGTTGCTCCCGGCTTGGGTTGCCGGATGTCCGGGCGGCGAGGAAGTCCGAGAAAAATTTTACAAAACAGGCGAAGCAGGCGGATGAAATCGTGACCAGGGGCTGTTCCAGGCTCACCGTGCCGCAGGCGACAATGCCGTGATTTTCCACAATGGCGCATTTGCGCTGCTTTAGGAGGGGGATCAGGGCCTCGGCGGTCAGGGATTCGGCCACCGGCAGGTCATGAAGAAAGGTCCGGGTTTCGCAATCATTGGGGGTGATGGGGCCGACGGATGTTTTGGCAAGATAATCCATGATCGTCCGGTAAGGCTCGGCGGGCCGGGCAAAGATCAGGGCGTTGATGGGAAGACTATCAAACAGGGGCGACAGGGCGGACCGATCCGGGTGATCCGGCGCGCTCCACTCAACCTCGGCGTCCGCAAGGCCCAGCAAGGCCTGGCCGTCGTCGATCAGACCGTTTCGTGCCAACCTGGAAAGGTATGGGCTGAATATAGGATTCATGGGCGGTGTATTTTAAAAACAATCATTGTTAAAACTTTTAATAATGCAACATCGTACACGGCCGCGACAGACCCGTGACAGTTCAAAATGAAGGTAGCTTACTGTAAAGGCATTAAATATTAAAGAAAATTAAAAAAATCTCGTTTTTTGAACGGGGAAATGCTAAAAAATAGTTGCTCTGATGTAATGCGGACAGAAAATTAAAATTGGGGGTCTTATCCGGACGCTTATGGACATTCGTTCGGCACAAAAAGGAGGCAACGCCATGAAAAACGAACGCATTTCAACAGGAATCAAAGGATTGAATGAGATTTTGGGCGGCGGATTCATGCCGTCTTCAAGTTATCTCATCGTGGGCGGGCCCGGGACCGGCAAGACGGTCCTTTCGCTGCAATTCTTGAGCGAAAGCGCGAAGCGCAAAGCCCGCTGCCTGCTGATCACCTTTGCCGAACCAGAAGAGACGATCCGGCGAAACGCCGCTGTCTTCGGCTGGGATTTGTCCGGCATCACCATTGTGGATTTTTCAAAGACCGCGCCGGAGGACCTGGCCAGCGGCGAATACACTGTGTTTTCGCCCAGCGAGGTGGAAACCGAGCCGGTCTGGAAGCGCATTTACCAGGCCCTGGAAGCGCATGCGCCGGAGCGGCTGGTGATCGATTCCGCCACCTATTTGCGGTATCTATCGACCGACGAGTATCAGTACCGCAAACAGATCCAGGGGCTGGCCAATCAGCTTTCGGCAAAAAAATGCCTTTCCCTGCTGCTGTTTGAACCCATCGAACTGGAAAAAGATAATGCGCTGGCTCTTGCGGTGGACGGCGTCCTCACCCTGCGAAACGACATCTCCGAAAACCAGCTCGCGGAAATCCGCACCGTGGAGATCAACAAGATGCGGGGTTCTTCCTTCATGTCGGGCCGGCACCCCCTGCGGATCACCCGCCAGGGCGTTACGGTGTGGCCCCACAGGATCGCGACGCTCAAGAAATACGCCTACGAACGCAAGCATCTGGCTTCCGGCATCGCCGGGCTGGACCAGATGCTTGCGGGCGGCGTTCATACAGGCACCTGCACCCTGATTTCCGGGCCAGCCGGCGCGGGCAAAACCACCCTGGCCCTCCAGTTTCTGATCACTGCGGCGGCAAACGGGCATAAGGGCGTCATCTACACCTTCGAGGAGGGTCTTGCCTCCATGCTGGAGCGATGCAACGCCCTTTCCATCCCTCTGGAGAAGCGCCTTGAGGACGGATCGCTCCTGGTTCGGGAGATCAACCCCCTGGAGCGCTACCCGGACGAATTTCTCGAGATGCTGCGCCAGGACATGGAGAAAAACAGCGCCGATGTCTTTATCCTTGACAGCCTGCGCGGGTATAACCTGGCCATGGAAGCCTTCGGCAGCGTGATCACCAACATGCAGAACATCATCAACTATGTTCGGCGCAACCGGGCGAGCCTCTTTATTGTCAACGAACAGGAAAAAATTACCGGCGATCTGCAGATCACCGACCTGGGCGTGAGCTATGTCGCCGACAATGTGATTTTGATCCGGTATGCGGAGGTTTACGGTCAGGTGATCAAGGTGATCAATTGCCTCAAGAAACGGCTGGGAAACCATCAGCCCGAGCTGCGGGAATTAAAGATCACCGAGCAGGGACTTGAGGTCGGAGACAAACTGGTCAATCTGCGGGGATTGTTGACGGGCGTGCCGACACACGACACCGCAAAAGATCAGACCGCCCCGGCCGGGGAGAAGGCGCATGAAAAATAAAAAATCCGTAATCGCCACGGCATTCGCCCGTCTGGTTGACCGGGAACTCGCGGCCGGCTATCTTTCCGGCCTGGGCTACGAACTGGTCGATTTTCCCAAAGACGGCGTCCCCGCGGCCGATCTTTTCATCCTCGACGTCCTCTCGGCCCGCGGCCTCGGCCCGCAGGTGATCGCGCTGAAGAAGAAAACGGATGTGTTCCTTCCCGCGATGATTGCGCTGGGGCGCCGCGACCCGGTTGATCCCTGGCTTGCCGCCGGATTCGACGACAGCTTGCGGATGCCCTTCATCAAGGCCCAGCTCAAGGCCAACGTGGCGATCCTGCTTCGCCTGCGGCAGCAGTCCCTGGAACTGGCGCAAAAAGGCGAGGAAAAATACCGGGCCATTTTTGAAGCCACCGGCACGGCGACCATTCTTGTGGAAGAGGACGCCACCATCCTCATGGCCAACCAGGAATGCCTGCGGCTCACCGGCTACACCCCCGGCGAGCTTATCGGCACAAAGTGGACCGCCTATGTCGCGCCGGAAAGCCTGGAAGAATTGCTGAAATATCAAAAGGCGAGGCAGGAGGACCCGGAAAAAGCGCCGCATCAATACGAGGCGCGGCTGGTCGATAAGGCGGGGCGGGTTCGCACCGTGTATCTCTCCGTGGGCCTGGCGCCGGGAACCCGTCAGAGCATCGTATCCATGGTCGACATCACCGAGCGCAGGCAGGCGGAGGAAGCCACCGCGCGGATCGCTAGTGAATGGCAATCCACCTTTGACGCCGCCAACGACGCGATTTGGATTCTCGACCGGGAGCAGCGCATTCTGCGCTCCAACAAGATCGCGGAACAAATTTTTCAGCGCCCGTGCGACGAGATGATCGGCAACCACTGCTGGGAAATGGCGCATGGCACAGAAGAGCCCATCTCGGAATGTCCTCTCCTGCGGGTGAAAAAAAGCCTGCGGCGTGAGACCATGGAATTGCGGATCGGCAAGCGGTGGTTTCAAGTTGCCGTGGATCCGATCCTTGATGCTGCCGGCCGGTTCAGCGGCGCGATGCACATTGTCAGCGATATCACCCAACGTGTCCAAGCTCAAATGCAACTTCGCCGGCAAAACGAAAAGCTGGCCCTGCTGCTGGAGATCAGCGCAACGCTGGCCGGGCCCCACGAGACCGGCGAATTGTTCC
>PCSG01000355.1:10759-11013 GCA_002772195.1 Desulfobacterales bacterium CG23_combo_of_CG06-09_8_20_14_all_51_8
GCGAAACTTCTGCCGTCAGGGTCAGCGGCGATTTATCTGTTGAAAGACGACTCCCTTCACCTTGTAGCCGCATGGCCTGAACTGCCGCCCGATTTTCCGGAGTCGCTACGCCGGGCGCCTCTCTCTGACCATCCCCATATCCGTCAGGCCGTTTCCACAGGGTCGCCTGTCGTTGTGGGCGATACCCATAAAACCGATCTGACCGATGCCGAAAAAATGGTGAGTGATCTGCGGGGGCTGCGTTCGCTGCTCTA
>PCSG01000061.1:0-4563 GCA_002772195.1 Desulfobacterales bacterium CG23_combo_of_CG06-09_8_20_14_all_51_8
CGCCGGAGTTTACGGCGCATCGGTCATCACCGCCCTGACCGCCCAGAACACCCGAACGGTGAGCGGGGCCATGCCCATCCCCGCTGATTTTGTCAAACAGCAGATGGATGCTGTATTGTCCGATATCCGCGTGGACATTATCAAGCTCGGCATGATTCCCAACCGAGCTGTCTGCGAAACCATCGCCCCGTATCTGGCGGATTATCCGGTGGTATGCGATCCGGTGATGATTTCCACCAGCGGATGCTGCCTTATCGATGACCCGGCGGTGGCCGCCCTTATCGAACACATTATTCCCCGCTCGGATTTTCTCACTCCCAACTTTGATGAACTCCAAGCCCTGTATGGAAAGCCCGTCGCCGACGTTAAAGCTGCTGGCCGGGAACTGCTGGCGAGGTTTGACAGGCTGACCGGCATTGTGCTAAAAGGCGGACACATGGACACAAAAAGCCGGCATGTCACCGACATCCTGATGCAGAGAGATGGCCCCCGCATCCGGGAAATCGTTGAAACCCGGCCCCGGTATTTTACAAAAAACACCCACGGCACAGGATGTACGTTTGCCTCCGCCTTTGCCGCGTTTCTGGCAAAAAAGCTGGACCCGGCGGCAGCTTTTTCAAAAGCCATTGATTTCACCAATCATCTGATTGATATTTCACAATATGCCGCAGTGGGCCAAGGGAACGGCCCGCTCCTGCATCACCGGCATCATGAACGGTGAACATCGAATCATATATAAAAAAACAGACGCAACAAATTCATGAAAATTTTTGACAGCCACTGCCATTTAAACGACACCGCCTATACGCGGGACCTTTTGCCGGTCATCGACCGGGCAAAGGCCGCCCATGTGGATGCCATGATGATCGTGGGGATCACGGAACCCACCAGCAATCGGGCCATTGACATCGCAGACGCCCACCCCGGCTGTTTCGCTTCGATGGGCGTTCATCCCCATGACGCCGCCGAATGCAATGAGGCCATGCTGAGCCGGCTTAAAAAACTGACGGCCCACCCCAAGGTGAAAGCCTGGGGAGAAACCGGCCTGGACTTTAACCGGATGTATTCCCCGAAAGAAATCCAGGAGAAATGGTTTGTCCGCCAGCTGGAAACCGCGGACGATTTAAACCTGCCCCTGATTTTTCATGAGCGGGATTCAGCAGGCCGGTTTCTGGAAATTTTAACGGCCCATTACGCGGGATCAGGATGCCGGGGCGTGGTGCATTGTTTCAGCGGCGATCGCCGGGAACTGAACGCGTACATAAAGCTGGGGCTTCATATTGGCGTCACCGGCATCGTCACCATAGAATCCCGGGGACAAGACCTGCGGAACCTGATTCCTCACATTCCCGTGGACCGAATCCTGGTGGAAACCGACGCTCCGTACCTGACCCCGGCCCCGGAAAAAAATAAAACCCGGCGCAACGAGCCGGCCTTTGTCCGATCGGTGCTCATGAAAGTCGCGGCGGTTTTGCAGTTAGACCCTGAGGCGCTGGCAGACATCACCTGGCGGACGACATGTCAATTATTTAACGTAAATTCAGACAATTAATCTTGATAAAAATTATAGGAGTGTTGCACCATGAAATTAGGCATCATCGGGCTTCCCGGAGCCGGAAAAACAACTGTTTTTGAAGCCCTTACCGGAGAATTCAGCGACGCGGGCGGAAAAACGGAAAGCCGGCTGGGAACCATCCGGGTGCCGGACCCCCGCATCGACCGGCTCAGCGAAATATACCAGCCCCGAAAAACCATTTACGCCCAGGTGGAATATTTCCTGCCCGGAAAATCCGCCCGAACCAAAGAATCCGGGAAAGAAGATACTTCATGGACCCCGGTGCGGGATGCGGATGCACTGATCCACGTCATTCGAAATTTCACCCTGTTCGGCCTGGAAGCGCCGAATCCGGCAGCGGATTTTAGAACCCTCGACCAGGAGTTGATCCTCATGGACCTGGCCCAGGCGGAAAAACGCCTCGAGCGCATGGACGTGGAAGCTCATAAAGCCAAAAAACCCGACCCTGAAGAGCGGGAACTGCTTGAAGAATGCCACCGGGCACTGGACGCGGAAACGCCCCTGCGACGCCTTCCGGACCTGGCCTTTGCCCATAAGCTGCGGGGATATGCCTTCTTTTCCGCCAAACCCATGCTGGTGCTGTTTAACAATGCCGATGAAGATGACGCCTTGCCGGCGGATGACCCGGTGTTTGCAGCGGAAGACCGCATGATCATCCGGGGAAAACTGGAGCATGAACTGGCCCAGATGAGCGGGGACGAGGCGGCCGAACTGCTGACGGAATTTGACATATCCGCCGCGGCCACCGACCGGGTGGTCAAGGGATCCTATCGGCTCCTCGGCCTGATATCGTTTTTCACCGTGGGCGAAGACGAAGTAAGGGCCTGGACCATTAAACGAGGAACGGTTGCGGTGGATGCCGCCGAGGTCATTCATTCGGACATCAAAAAAGGATTTATCCGCGCGGAAGTGGTTTCCTATGATGACTTCATGGAAGCCGGGTCCATGGCAGCCGCCAAAAAAAAGGGAACCTTCCGGCTGGAAGGCAAGACCTATGAAGTGCAGGACGGGGATATCATAAACTTCCGGTTTAACGTGTAATTATATGGTGAACTTATTTTTTTCCAGAGGGACTGTTTTCTCCCATGATCAGTGACGTCAGTTCTCTGATGCGCGTTGCTGTTTGGTTGATTTTTTTCAACAACGCTTTCTTTTTGTCTTTTTCATCAATTTCCGTTTCCAGCAGTGATACCGTTTCCATCATGACCGCGCCTGCTTCATCCAGTTCCCGGATGGCCTCTTTGGAAAAATTCCCGGTCCCTTTGCCGCCTTTTCCCTCTAAATTGCCCTTCTGAAGGGTCTCCCGGCGGGTAATTTCCCGCCCGACCGCCAGAAGCCCGATGGCTTTGCCGGTTTCATCTTTTAAAGTGGAATCAAACCACAAAATTTCCTTTTTTTCCCCGGTGCGGGTGATAATGGAGGACACGTTGCCCACAGGAATGTCTTCGCCGGTTTTTGATGCAATGGAATCGAAAATTTTTTTGCCGGTGTCTTCAGGGGAAAAGACCTCCCGCCAGTATTGTCCTTTGACATCACCTATCAAATATCCGGAAACCTTTTCCATGTATGGGTTAAACCGGACGATGCGGCCTTCCGTGTCCAGTATCAGAACAATGCCCGGCGCGGCATGAAACAGGCTTTCCGCGAAATCCCGGCTTTTTCTCAGTCGCTCTTCAACTTTCCGGCGCTCCGCCACCTCCATTTCAAGGGCCATTTTCTCCTTGTCCAGGGCCAGCATTTTGTCTTCCAGTTTCGAGACCAGGCGTTCACTGTATAATTTGTATACTTCCGGGTCGACCTTCTCTACGTGCTTGGAAACATTAACTTTCCCTTTTTTTGAAGTTTCCATCACCCGGGCAATCGTCTGCAGTATCCCCTGAGATTCAAAGGGTTTGACAATAAACGCGTCGGCCCCGAACTGCACGGACAGATCTTCATCTTTTTTGTCCGTATAGGTTCCCGAGCAGAAAATAAAAGGGATATTTTGTAACTCATTGTCCGCCTTGCATGTCTGGCACAAGCGATAGCCGTCCATCACGGGCATCAGAATATCGGAAATAATCAGATCAATGGGTTCGGATTTTAATATTTTCAGAGCATTTTCGCCGTTCGCGGCTTCCGCGACCGCATATCCGTTATGAACAAGAATGGTTTTCATCAGCGACAGATTTGAGAAATCATCATCGACAATAAGGATTTTCATCAGCCTGCCTCTCCTGCGTCAGTTAAAAATCTCATGTCACCCTGAAAGCGGAATGAAAAAAGCCTTTTTTTGTTCATGTGGGATTATTTGATTTATTATCAATAAGTTTGAAATAAAGTCAAGTTAAACGAAAAACAGTTTGCCCGAAGGATAAAATTGAATGGAAAATTTGACAGGCTTTTGGATCTTGAGTATAATCCGCCGCTATAAAGGGAAAAATCCTGTTCTTCACCAAAATCTTACAAAGGAGATTGTCACATGGAAAAAAGAAAAGCGCTTTTCATCTTGGTAATGGCGGTTCTGTTTCTGGCAGTCGCTGCGTGTCCGCTGGAAGCAGGGTCCGGCAATTTAAAATATTCCATCACCGTCAGCAAATTTGATAACGAGGCGGGCTGGAGTGGACAATGGGATGTGGGCGACGGATTTACAACCATTTTAACGGCCGCGCTCCAGGATTCAAAGGAATTTATTGTTCTCGGAGACAAGGAAATGCGGGAAGAAGCCATGGCCGAGCAGGATTTCGGCGCGAGCGGCCGGACAGCTAAAGGCAAGAAAACCGCCCAGGTCGGGCGGATGACGCCGGCACAGCTTCTGGTCCGGGGGTCGGTGACCCATGTCCAGCAAAGCACCACCGGTGGCGGCGGCGGATTTTCCTTCAAGGGCATCAGTCTGGGAGGCTCGTCGGATTCGGCGGAAGTCAATATCACCATGTATCTGGTGGATTCGGAGACCGGCCAGGTCAAGGCTTCCACCAAAGTCGTGGGAACATCCGGCCGCAAGGGAC
>PCSG01000061.1:4598-5762 GCA_002772195.1 Desulfobacterales bacterium CG23_combo_of_CG06-09_8_20_14_all_51_8
GCTTACCGGCGATATGGAAGGGTTCATGAATGACAACGTAGGCAAGGCTTGCGAAGATGCGGTCGCCCAGGGGGTCGAGTTCCTGACGGGCCAACTGGAAGACATTCCCTGGGAAGGATCTGTTTCTATAGTGAAGCCGGACAAAATCATCGTCAACCGGGGTTCCCGGGAAGGGGTGACCGAGGGCGCAAAATTTGATGTCGGGAGCATTGAAGAAGTTGTTGACGAAGATACCGGAGAGGTTCTCGACAGTGAGATGACAAAGGTTGCGACCATAGAAGTCACTGAAGTCAAAGAAAAAATCGCCTACTGCAAAATCATCGGCGGCAACGGCGTCCAAAAAGGCATGACGATTTTTCCGGCGAAATAATTTTTGCTGGTTGTCCATTTCTTGGGTTCTTGGGAGAGCATTATTTTTTTATTCACCCGCTGAAACGCTGGGACCGCAGAGGGAGAATCCTTTGATGTCCTTATCCTCTAAGTCCCAGCGCCTGCGCGAAATAATTTTCCCGTCGGGTTTCGCCGTTGGGACAAAATTTACGATTCAGGCAGTTAAATTAATACTTGACATCCGGCCAAAAGTTTTTAATATACATATCAAAATATCTTGATATATGGAAATTATTATATGATTTGCCTGGCCTATTTCAAAGCCCTGGCCGATAAAACCCGGATCCGGCTGCTCAATATTCTGATGCACCATGAACTGAGCGTCAATGAAATCGTGACCCTCATGGCCATGGGCCAGTCCCGGATTTCCCGGCATCTCAAGATACTTACGGATTCCGGGCTCCTGGAATGCCGAAGAGACGGGGCCTGGGCCTTTTATTCGGCGGTGGGCAATACCAATGCCGGCCGGTTTGTCAACCTGCTGGGGCCGGTTTTTGAAACCGAACCGCAGCTTTCAGGCGACATTGAAAACGCAGCCCGGCTGGTGAAGGAACGCAGCGCCCGGACCCGGAATTTTTTTAATGCCATCGCCGACAGGTGGAATGATCTGAGGCAGAAGGTCCTGGGGGATTTTGATCTCAACCAGGCCCTTTTGGAGCGGATTCCCTCCTGCCGGTTTGCTGTGGATCTGGGATGCGGCACCGGCGGGCTGCTCTCGGGTCTGCGAAAAAAAGCCGATTTCGCCGTGGGCGTTGACAGTTCCCGGAAAATGCT
>PCSG01000061.1:5781-11055 GCA_002772195.1 Desulfobacterales bacterium CG23_combo_of_CG06-09_8_20_14_all_51_8
CTTTTTGAAGACGCGCCCAATGTCGAACTCCGGCTGGGGGAACTGGAACATCTGCCGGTAGGCAACAGCGAGGCGGACCTGGCGGTGCTGTCCATGGTCCTGCACCACCTCCCCGATCCGGAGAAAGTGGTCCGGGAGGCGGCCCGGATATTGACGCCCGGCGGCCTTCTCATGATCGCGGATTTTGACAAACATACCAACGAAGACATGCGCAAGCAATACGGAGACCGGTGGCTCGGGTTCTCCCGGGATGAAATCCAGGCCATTTTGGGCAACACCGGCTTTGAAGCGCTGGAAACCATTTCTTTTGAGTTAAATCCATCCATCCATTTAAACATCACAAAAGCGAGGAAAAAATCATGAGTTACAACGGAAACACCTCTCCGGCCCTTCAGCCTTTAGATCTGTCCCTGAAATACAAGGTGGCGGACCTGTCTTTGGCGGAGCTCGGACACAAGGACATGCAGCTTTCAGAGCGGGAAATGCCCGGCCTGATGGCAGTGCGGAAGAAATACGGCGCGGAAAAACCCTTAAAAGGCATGAAAATTACGGGCAGCCTGCACATGACCATCCAGACCGCCATGCTCATCGACACATTAAAAGAACTGGGCGCGGATCTGCGATGGGCCACCTGCAATATTTTTTCCACCCAGGACCACGCCGCGGCAGCCATCGCCGACAAAGGGTCTGCCGCGGTGTTTGCCTGGAAAGGCGAAACCCTGGAGGATTTCTGGTGGTGCACGGAAATGGCCCTGACCTGGCCGGACGGCTCCGGCCCTGACCTGATCGTGGATGACGGCGGGGATGCCACCCTGTATGTCCACCAGGGGGTCAAGGTGGAAAACGACCCGTCTCTACTGGATAAAACCTATACCAACCTGGACTTGAAATGTCTGATGGACCGGCTGCAACTTTCCTATTCCCGAGACCCCAAAAAGTGGCACCGGGTGGCAAAAAACATCCGGGGCGTTTCCGAGGAAACCACCACCGGCGTGCACAGGCTCTACCATCTGGAGAAAAACAACGAACTGCTGTTTCCAGCCATCAACGTCAATGATTCCGTGACCAAGTCCAAATTCGACAACCTCTATGGGTGCCGGGAATCCCTGGCCGACGGCATCAAGCGGGCCACGGACATCATGCTGTCCGGAAAGGTCGCGGTGGTCTGCGGATACGGGGACGTGGGCAAGGGCTGCGCCGCCTCCATGAAAGGATTCGGGGCCCGGGTCCTGATAACGGAAATCGATCCCATCTGCGCCCTTCAGGCCGCCATGGAAGGCTATCAAGTGGTGACCCTGGAAGAAGCATTGAAAACCGGCGATATTTTCGTCACTGCCACAGGGTGCGTGAAAGTCATCACCGGCGCCCATATGGAAGAGATGAAAGACGAGGCCATTGTCTGCAATATCGGGCATTTTGACAATGAAATCGACATGGCCTACCTCACAAATTCACCGGATTGCAAAAAACTCACCATCAAACCCCAGGTGGACAAATGGGCCCTGAAATCCGGCCGCTCCATCGTCATTTTGGCCGAAGGCCGCCTCGTTAATCTGGGATGCGCCACCGGCCATCCGAGTTTTGTCATGAGCAGCAGCTTCACCAACCAGGTCCTGGCCCAGATCGCCCTGGCCACAGAGCCCCATGAAAAACAGGTCTATACCCTGCCCAAAAAACTGGATGAAGAAGTGGCCCGGCTGCACCTGGACCGGCTGGGGGTGAAACTGACAACACTGACCCCGGAGCAGGCCGATTACCTCGGCGTTCCCGTGGAAGGCCCGTTCAAGCCGGACCTGTACCGGTATTAAACCCGTTTCAGAAAATTTATTTCAGTGCCCATTGATGGATCAGGGCTGCGGCCAGCCAGACGCCAAAACCGCACACAAGGACCATGGGCAGGGGAAAATTTTTCTTAAAGCAAAAAAACGCCGTCAGAAAAAAAAGCATGGTGGGAAGGATTCCCCAAAGAGCGCCTTTGGCGAAGTTTTGCATGATTTCCGGATCACCCTTGTTTTCCAGATGCACCCAGACAAGGACCAGAACCCCGGTCAGCGGCATGACGCCCACCAGACCGGCGGTGGTTGGCATCTTTTTTCCCATGGCCGTGGCGATAAGGATAATGATGACGCTGAAAATGATTTTCAGAAAAATTTGCATGTCCGACTCTGTTTCGACCGCTGAACCTGTCGGCCGTTACTCTGATCTCAATTTTTTCGCCGCAGCCGCCACCACCGCGACGGCCCGGTCGATTTCGGGTTCCGTGGTCATCTTGCCTAAGCTGAACCGCACGGTTCCCCTGGCCCAAGCTTCAGGAACCGCCATGGCCTGGAGTACGTGAGAAATTTCCACGGTGTCCGCCACAGCATTCGAATGACAGGCCGCGCCGGCGGACGCGGCCACATCAAGACCGATCTCCTCCAGGAGCCGGTTGGCTTCAATGCCGTAAAACGACAGATTCAGGGTGTTGGGCAACCGGCGCTCCACCGGGCCGTTTAGCCGCACCTGATCGATGGCGGACATAATTTTATCATGAAGCCGGTCCCGAAGATCCCGCATGTGGACCGTGTTTCTGTCCAGATCCCGCCGGGCGACCTCGCAGGCTTTACCTAAACCCACGATATGCATCACGTTTTCCGTGCCGGCCCGCCGGCCCCCCTCCTGGCCGGCCCCGTGGCAGAAGGGCTCAAGTTTCAGATTTTTTTGAATGTATAACGCCCCGATGCCCTTGGGCGCGTAGACCTTGTGCCCGGCCACCGTCAGCATGGGAACCTTCATCTCCCGCACATCCACGGGGATTTTTCCTATCGACTGGGCCGCGTCCGAATGAAAAACAATATTCCGGGCCGCGGCCAGTGCCCCGATTTCGGCAACCGGCTGAACCGCCCCGGTTTCGTTATTGGCGTGCATGATGGAAATCAAAATGGTATCCGGCGTAATGGCGTTTTCCAAATCTTTCACCCGAACCCTGCCGGTATCATCCACCGGCAGATAAGTGGTGCGGAACCCTTCTGTTTCCAAAAACCGGCAGACTTCGAGCACGGCCGGGTGCTCGATCCGGGAGGTGATGATATGATTGCCCCGATGCCGCATCAGCCGGGCAACACTTTTAATGGCGTGATTGTTGGACTCGGTGCCGCCGCTGGTAAACAGAATTTCCTCTGGAGCGCAGTTCAACGCGGACGCGATTTCCGCCCGGGCTGTTTCAACGGCCCGGCGGGGCGCGATGCCATACCAGTGGGAGGAGGACGGGTTGCCGAAGTCGACCTCCAGGAACTGCCGCATGGCATTGATGACTTCCGGGTCATGGGGGGTCGTTCCGTTATAATCCAGATAAATGGGATGGGCCATCTAAATTTGACAATACCGTAAAAAGCAAAAAAACAACTTATTGTCATTCCGGCGAAAGCCGGAATCCAGCAATTCCAATATGTTCTGGATGCCGGATCAAGCCCGGCATGACGGAATCCGACTTTTTACGAAAGCATCAAATTTGCCTCCTTTATTTCAGAAAATCAGACCGGGGCCGGGTCAAAATAGCCCATAATTTTTCCGGTAATATGCGCTTCTATAAGTCCGGCGACCAGCAGGCCCAGCATCACCGCCAGCACAATGGTCCGAATGGGCAGGTTTTTTCTGAGGGTTTCAATGGAATCAAACACATGCTCTGCCAGATGGTTTTCCGGCCGATGTTGCCCAGCGGCCTCTTTTACAAGCAGGTGCCCGGAAAAGGTCACGGCCCCGGCCAGGGTAATGGCCGGGATCTCGATGATCCCGTGGGGAACCAGGGACATGATGCCCATTAAAAAGGACCCGGACATCCGCGCCGCCGCAGACACGATCAGTCCGCATTCCGCGCCCAGCAGGAGAATGCCGAGCAGGGGGACCATGAGCCAGACATAGACCCGCCGCACGGGTTCCGCTTCTATGTTCCGGCAACCGGGCAGAAATTGAAGCATCTTCATCCGGCCTTTTCCCGCCAGGGCTTTTCTTAAGGACCGGGGAAGTCGGGTGATGTTTCGCGGATCAATCCATGACGCGGTATATATAAAGGAAAGCGTGGCCAGGGCGCCCAGAAAATTCCAGACAAACAGCACCAGGCCCATGTCCAGGCCCAATCCCAGGGCTTTCTGAAATACCGCTCCCGCCACGGTCAGGCGGCTGACGCTGAGTTCCAGAAGTTTTTGCGGCTCCAGAGAAAACCATTCGATCAAAACATATCCAACGGCCAGGCTTGCGGCAAAAGAAATCAGATAGGCCCGAATCAGTTTCCTCCAGGCCTGAAACAAAAATTCTCTGTTTTTTAGATGAGTCATAGCGCCGAAGACGATCTGCAAACGTCCGGGAAACCATTGCCCGGATACCTGATTTTTAATTTCAATCTATAAATTCAGCGATTAAACTGTGCTTTCGTTTTATTTGACGAATCAGGTCCTCGTAACGGCGCATTCTAATCATCGACCGGACGATCAGATAGACGCCCAGTGCGGTTAAAATCAGAACGAGCACCCCCAGCGGGACAAGGAGCGGCATTACCGTAAGGAAATCATAATATTTTGATGTGGCAATTAAAACGCTTAACACGGAAAGCGGCAGCGCCAGCACTGCAATGCCGGTGCGCATCACGGAGAGGGACGTGCGCTTTTCGGCTAAAAGCAGTTGCGCCTCATTAATGGCGATTGAAGTGCTTTCATTACTTTTATTTTTCACGGTTCTCTCATGGTAAAAATCTTTTACTGAAGCAATGCCCTGCAAATTCATTATGACGCATAAAAGGTTGTTTTCCGCTGGGCCAGTTGAATAAAATTTCCCCAGGGGTCTTTGACGATCATGACTTTTGCGTCTGTATCAGCCACCGGGCAATCCGTTACAAATTCCGCCCCCAGGGCCAGGAGCCGGTCTTTATCCGCTTCAATATCCCGGGTTTTAAAGGCGATATGAAGCTGGAGCGGATGGGACAGGGCGTCTTCGATGCATGCCAGGGTGCGGTTCGTAATCAGTTCAAAGATCAGCCCGGTTTGGGGACACCGGATAAACGCCACATGACCGGTTTCCGTCTCAAATGAATTTAAAATGATAAATTCCAGGGCCTTATGATACCAGCGGGCCATGGCGTCGCTGTCCTTGACCTCCAGCCCGATATGCTCAATTCCCATGAGTGCCATCGCACGCCCCTGCTTTTCCGGTCCGGAGCTTGGCCAGCTCTTCCACGTATCCATAAATGTGCAGGCCCTTGGAGCTTGCCACAATGGGGCCGGATTCCACGCCGATGTCATC
>PCSG01000061.1:11073-12413 GCA_002772195.1 Desulfobacterales bacterium CG23_combo_of_CG06-09_8_20_14_all_51_8
GTTTGCCGGGACCCCGCCCCACAGGTCCCAGGACCGGAAATACGGATAAAAAATCAAGGTATTGTCCTTGATGCGCATGTCAATGTGGCGCAAACAGGGCGGATCTTCCAGCCGGTAATCATCGTGACGGGCCACCTGGAGCACCGCCTGGTTCGTGCGGGGGGTTTTTTTCAGCACCTCGATCCAGTGGGGAATCTGGGGATATATTCTGGACCCGTAGGTATATTGCTCGGTGGGTTCGATGTGGTCAGTCATGAGATACGGCAGATACTGCTCCACATAGCCGTTTGCCACCGGGTTCGGAATGTTCAGGTGGGCCGGTATCTGGGGCAGCATGGTATCATAGGGCACGGAATACGGCCGCCGGATATGCACGACGATATGATCAAATTCCAGGCGGGTCTGCCCCACATACGACCCCTGCTGAATTTCATATTTGAACCCAACGTCCAGGATGGTTGAAATACATTGAAACCACGCATCCTGAATATCCACTGCATCAATTTTTGTCAGAACGAGATCCATATCGGATTATCCTTTCATAAGAAAACCAAAACAAAAGCCATCTGATGATTCTGTTACGCCAAAATTTCTTGATGCCGATTTTAACCGCCGGAACGCCTGACTGTCCATCCTTTTTTTCCAGTTTAAAAACTGCCGGTTGCTATTTAGCGCCGATTCAGGTAACTTTAGCAGCACAAACAATGCGAATGCATTTGCAAATCGCTGTAAAGGAGGTTGACCCCAATGAAAACCGCCCAGGACATTCTACAGGAAAAAAAAGCGCCGGAAATGGTGACCATTTCAGAGAACGCCACCATTTATGACGCCATCGGCCGGATGGTTGAAAATAAAATCGGGGCCATGCTCGTCACCCGAGGAAATGAAATCATAGGCATCTGAACGGAGCGGGATTATTTGAGAAACACCCTGGAACCCGGGTTTGACCCGAGATCCGCGCGCATCTGCGATTTCATGAACACGGACCTGATCGCAGCGGCCCACGATACGCCCATTATCAAACTCCAGGAAAAATTTTTAGGGCTCTACATCCGTCACATCCTGATAAAAAAAGAGAGCAAATACATCGGCATGCTGTCCGTTGGGGATGTGATGCGCGCAACCCTTCTGGAAAAGGATGAAGAGATCCGTAACTTGAATAAGATCGCCAGTTGGGAATATTATGAAAACTGGAGCCGGCCGCGCAAACCCGTCAAGAAATAATAAACCTAATTGATCCCATATTCCCGCGGCCGCATGAACCTGAAAAAAAGATCCTTTTCTTCTTCAAGTTCAATGGTCTTTGCCTGCTCCTTAAAATACTTCTCCCGAATCTCCTT
>PCSG01000040.1:0-4516 GCA_002772195.1 Desulfobacterales bacterium CG23_combo_of_CG06-09_8_20_14_all_51_8
TCACCGGGCATAACGGCCAGCCACACCCATAGGAAAAAACCGGAAATAGCAGCGACCCCGGCCGACAGTCCGTCCATATTGTCCAGCAGATTAAAGGCATTGGTAATGCCGACAATCCAGAAAATGCTGACCAGCAGATTGGCGGTTTGGGACGCAAACCAGTCAAGCTGAAACCCGAAAACCACCAGGCAAGATGCCACCATCACCTGACCGATGAGCTTATACTGTGGATTTAATTCAGAAATATCATCAGCAAGGCCCAGAAAAAAAATGGCGGCGGCGCCCAAAGCCACGGGCAGAAGCGGCGGGACCATCACATTAAACCGGAAAAACACGAACGCGGAAAAAAGCCAGGCGGCCATCATGCTGAAAAAAATCGCCACGCCGCCGAACAGTCCGGTGGTTGTTTTGTGCCATCGGTCCGCTCGCGGCGCAGCCACATAATTATACTTGACGGCAAAACGCCTCACCAAGGGGGTTACGAGAAGGGAGATCCCAAAAGCAAGGAAGAAAGAGACACTATAGGCCGAAAATGGATTCATGGTCACAGGTAAAAATCGATGACGCTTTGAACAATCGACTGCAGGTCATGCTGGGGCTCATACGCGATAAGATTCCGCAGTTTAGTGATATCCGGAGACCGCCGCTGCATATCTTCAAAACCCGGCCCATACGCCCGGTCATAAGAAATATTTTCAATTTCAGAGCCGCTGGCCGTCATTTTTTTAACCATGAGCGCCAGGTCCCGGATGGTGACCTCTTCCTCATTCCCCACATTGATCACCTGTCCCACTGCGGCAGGCACCATCATCAGCCGGGGCAGACATTCCACCACATCGGCGATATGCGTAAAACTCCGGGACTGGGACCCGTCGCCATAAATAATGATGGGTTTACCGATCAGTGCCTTCTGGACGAAATTCGGCAACACCATGCCGTACTGGCCGGTCTGCCGGGGTCCCACCGTATTAAACAGCCGGGCGATGATGACCGGCAGCTTTTTTTTCTCATAGTAGGCAAGGGCCAGAAATTCATCAAACGCCTTGGAACAGGCATACGCCCAGCGCCGTTTGGTGGTGGCCCCCATCAAACGGTCCATATCCTCCCGCAGCGGAGGAGGACCATTTCCGTTCATGATTTTGCCGTAAACCTCACTGGTGGAGGCAATCAGCACCTTTTTTTTATATTTGTTGGCAATGGAAAGCACCATTTCAGTGCCCTTGACATTGGTTTCCAAGGTCTCCACGGGCCGGTTCATAATCAGCTTGACCCCCACCGCCGCGGCCAGGTGGTAAATCTGATCGCATTGTGCAATCATTTCATCCATCAGGACTGCGTTTAAAATAGTATCCACCACCAGCTTAAACCGGCTGTTTTGCTGGTGCTGGCTGATATTTTTGATGCTGCCGGTGCTCAAATCATCAACGGCGGTCACGTCATGGCCGTCCGCAATCAGCCTGTCGGCCAGATGCGATCCGATAAACCCGGCGCCGCCTGTGATTAATATTTTCATTATTGAACAACTTTATTTTAAAGTTAAATTCTTCTACCGCACCAGCGGGCTAATGCTTTAACCCCCAGAACGGAATAGAATCTTAAGCTTAGCCCCCACAAGCAGAGGGATTTCCATAAAAATTGATTCGTCTCTGAAAAATCATGATGTTTGCAATAGAAATAATACGCGCTTTTATGAAATTCAAAAAGGGATTTCATAAGACTTCTTTCACTGCTGCACCCGGCATAGTGAATAACAGAAGCCAGGGGATAATATACGATCCGCCATCCCGCCTTCGACATACGCTTGCACCAGTCCGCATCCTCCCAATACATGAAAAACCGGTCATCCATTGGGCCGATCTGGTTGATTGCTTTTCTCCTGACAAACATAAAAGCGCCGGAGACCCAGTCCACATCGAGAGACCTGTTGTCAACCGCGGTTCCGGTTAAAATATTTTTGGATGAAATCCTATTGTTCGGCAAAATTTTTGTTAATATCGAACTACGCCCGAATATGGCTGTTAAAGGGGTGGGAAAAGCTCTTGCTGATCCTTGTATTGAATTGTTGCCATCCAAAATTTTAGGACCGACAATTGCAATATCATTTTTTATCCGCATAAATGAAAGAATCGACTGAAAGCATCCTTTGTTGATAAGAATATCTGGATTCATGATCGACACAAATGGCGCTGAAGACAAAGAAAGACATTCGTTAACAGCCTTTGCATATCCTAAATTTTGTTTATTTTTAAGCAGTAAGACATCAGGGAATTCGATAACTATGCGATCGATATTATCACTGGAGGCGTTATCCGCAACAAAAATTTTTACTGAATGCCCCTCCAATGATTTATATATCGACCCGAGACAATCCAGCAGATAATCGGTACTATTATAGTTAACTATAATTATATCAAGCTCATGCAAAACCTTAATTACTCCGCAAATTTCAACTATTGTTTCTCATTCAACAAGACCGCGTCAACGAAACCAACTGATGCAACCAGCTTTCCACAGAGGGGAATTTTTTAACCCGGTTCAGACCCTTAATTGATATTTGTTTATAAAAATCGTCATCATATAAAACCGATGTCAATTTTTTATATGCATCTTCAACATCATCAGCCGAATAATATAAGCAGGAATCATTACAAATCGCATGGACATAACTTAAATCGGGCGCCACAACAGGAAGCCCAAACGCCATCGCTTCCACCAATGGATTTCCATAAGTTTCCAGACAAGACGGGAAAAAAAAACATCGCGCTTCTCTGTAATATTTTCCCAACATTTCATTCGGGATTTCACCAATATTCAAAATAATACCAGTGAGCCCGCGCTTATCGATTTCATTCAAAAAAATCCGGGAATCTTTATCTTTGAATGAAGAATTTACTGTTATATAAAATTTTATTTTTTTTCTTCTGAATTCATCTCTATATCTATCAACCAGCCCCAGCAAAAACCAATGATTTTTATGAGGATAAAATCTGCTGACATATAGCACAATCAAAGACTTTTTGTTTTTCTTTTTATCAATATTAATCTCCATTTTCATCAAATTGCTGACAGGATTCGGTAGAATTGCAATCTTCGAGATTCTGCCAAAACATTCAGTTAACCTTTTTTTCATATAACTGCTTTGAACAATAATCAAATCGGATGACAATAATGTTATTTTAAAAATCAAGCGACGCATAAATTCGATAAAACCAACCCCTTTTAAAAAGGGATCAGTTTTTTGGTTTTCAACCAAATATGGATGCCGCATAAATACAATTTTTTTCCCATGCAATATAACTGGCGAATAGTTTGCCATAATAATTACTGTTGGGGTACCCAATATAATGGATATAACCGGCAAAAACAAAACTTCATAAAAGCAGCGGAAAATATAGTTAAATAATCCAAAAAATACTGGAAGTTTGATGATCTTAACCTCTGCGGAGCTTTTAAATTCTTTAAAAATTTTGATATCTGGCAATATAAAATATAATTTTTTATCTTCTGCTGCTGCTTCATTTTTAAAAAGCGACACTAAAATAAATTTGGTGATATTGGATGTTCCGGCACTTGTTGTATTGTATGAATTAAACAATATTTTGGACGCCATAATCTAATCACCTAAAAAGGATATTTTAATTTCTCTTCAATACAACTTCATACAACTCTAAATAATCTTGGGTCATCTCACTGAGCGTCTTAAATCGCATCTGCTGAATATCTTTAATTTTTTCATCATAGTCGCTTTTATTTCGTGATATTTCAATTAATTTTTCAGCCCAAAGAATTGGATCTTTAGGCGGCAAGGTCCAGCCTCCCCCATTCCTTTTAATTCTATCGCCGACAGCGCCCAGTTCCGATCCTAAAACCGGTATCCCAGCTCTCCAGGCTTCTGTCAGTGTATGACAGAATGTTTCCGGCCAGACAGAAGGAATAATTGCGACCGCCGGATTAATCTCAGATAATTTTTGGGGCAATTCATCTCTTTTGTATTCTCCGTGACATACACACCCAAACCTACCAGGATTAAAGGATAAATTTGTATTTCCCAGAATATGTAATTGAATCAGATTCCCCATTTTTATATTATGTTCCAGTATGCCCCTGACAATTTGTCCCCCCTTATTCATTCCCAAGGCCCCAAAAAAAATCACCTTCATGGGTTGACCGGCATCAGGGAATGCGGCAGTGAATTCATACCCATCAAGGTCACGTCCATGTTCAATTAAATGAAATGCTTCCTCCGCCAAAAATGGAAAATGCTTTAACATTAAATTTTGGGTTGTTCCTGAAGTTACAACAAACTCATCACACATTTTAAGCGCAGCGCCCACAATCCCGCGCCATTCGAAAACAAAATGATTTTTCAAGGGCGGCATGGATAGAAACCAGTTCCGCGCACAAGCACACTCCCCATTCCGAGGGCTGCAAACTCCTTCGCAAAATCGACCGGAATCATCTACCAGCTGAATCGTAGGGCAAATTGTATAAAAATCGTGGATTGAAAAAATGGTAT
>PCSG01000040.1:4552-10943 GCA_002772195.1 Desulfobacterales bacterium CG23_combo_of_CG06-09_8_20_14_all_51_8
GATGATTCCCAAGAAAATGCCGCACATGAACAATGTCTGGGCAGCAGATAGAAGCAACCTCTTTCAGAACCTTTTGTCTTTGGCCATCGAACGGCGCATCAATTCGCCATTTATCCTTAAACTTATACTCTTTGATGATCTGAGGCTGGTCGTTGTTCGCTTCATAAAGAAACCATTTGTTCAGATCCGTCTGCAAAAGAAAACAATGGAATTTGCCCTTTGCTGCCTGAAAAAACAGATCAAAACTAGTATAAAAAACCCCGCCGCGCCCATTATGTAAGACATAAAGGACAACCGGCTTTCCCTGCTTCAGGGATTTTTTGTAAAAACTGGAATGCTCGAATCTGATTACTTTTTCAATATGCTTCCGGAAATCATTCAAGGGATCATTCTTCAACCACTGCGACACCAGCCGTTTGTATTCGGGATGCAAACCATGTAACCGGCTCATGCTCTCTTTTAGAATTTCGTCTTTTGTTTCCTTGAAGGATGCGGTCCTCTTGTGAAAAATAAACGTCGAATCATCAATTAAATGGACAAACCCTTTTTGAGAAGCCCGCATGCAGAAATCATTTTCTTCCCCATACCCCTTGGGAAAATTCGTTTCATCAAAACACCCCACGGCATCCAGGGCGGCCCTTGTGATATACATGCAAAAGCCATTTCCGGTGGGTACGGAAGGCCTTAATCGAGGAGACAATCTCTCGATAAGGGCGGCCATATCATCGATCGTCATAAATTCGGGGATTTCGTTGGTCTGATTATTTTTGGGCACGGAAAAAGCGCCGGCCGCATTGGAGAGAGGGGTGACGGTGGCTACATTATTTTGCGACTCTGCGCAGGCCTGAAGTTTCGTGATCCATGCGCTGGTTACGATGGTATCGCTGTTCAACAATACAATGTCGGCCGGACCGGCAAGGCGGCAGCCCTTGTTAATCGTTGCCGTATATCCCAGGTTGCTGCCATTGCTTACCGCAGTCACATTGTTATGTTTCCGCTCATACTGCTGAATCAACGGCCCTATTCGTTCATCAGAACTGCCGTCATCAATCAATATCAGGTGAAACGGCGTTTCCGTTTTTTCCATCACACTCTGAAGACACTGGTTAAGATCCTCAAATGCATTATAAATCGGTATAATTATAGAGATTATGGTTGTCGATTTTCGGGATTCAGAGCCCTGCTGCGCTACCCATCCTTCATTGGACGCCGGGTTTTTTTTTAAATTTTCCTTCCAAAATCCAAATTGTTGAATCAATCCATGAATATGGTCGACAGGAGAGGGGCCACCGGATCGGAATAAAACTTTCTGAGAAATATCGCCGATACGGTTTCCCATCCGCCATCGGCGTGACTGCAGGAGCTTTTGCACCTGCTTAAGAAATTTTTCCATTAAATTTCTAACGGCTTTCACATCCTCTTCCAGGGATCTGATCTGCAGGCGATATCTTTCAATATCCTGATGCTGCCGGTTGGAAATTTCATTCAATCGCTGAATTTGGGTTTTGAACGAATTTATATCTTCCATTTTCTGATCATTCAGGTTCTGAAAATGCGTCAATAAATTTATCTTTTCTCCTAATTCAACTTCCTTTTCAGTTAATGCCTGCTTATTCTTTTCCAGACTGACGGTTAATGCTTCGATCTGCTGCCGGAATTTTATCTCATCCGATTTTCTGGCTTCCTGAAGCTTACCGACAGTTGATTCATTTCTCAGACGATACTCTTTTTTGGTTCTGCTCAGAAGCAACTGACCATTGATTCTGTCAGCCTCGATGACATCAATCAATGCGGCCACAGACGTATCCAGCTTCAGCCGTTTGACCCACTCAGCCACCCCCGCATTCTCCTCTATTAAATTAGCAGGGACAAGCACCCCCAGGCCATTCAGCCCCGGAAGTTTCAAAAACTCGATCTGGAATCCGGTCTCTGCGAGGAAATCTTCGATGGCCGTTAACACCCCGTTTTGAAAATCATTTTCATAAATCGAATTGCACAGATGCGCATTCAATCCTTCATCGTTTTCATCAAGATTTTCCACGCCGGGCAGGATTCCCTTTTTTTCATAGGGCTTGAGGAATTTTCCGGGGATATTATCCGGATTATAATAGAGGTCCCTTCTCGCATAGGGCCATGCGATGTCATGCAGGATGACCAGCGGAAAATCGCGCTCTGTTTTTATGCATTTTTTTTCTAATAATTTCAGCTCATTATATACTGTATACCAGTTATGATCTCCATCGATTAAAACCGCATCAAACGACTCCAGTTGATGGATAACATTCAAGCTCAGTGCCTGATGAAAAATAAAATTATCGGGGTACTTCTGTTTAAACAAATCCACATCGAATTTGGGAACAGGATCAATGGAATGCAGCACGGCGCTTTCCCTGGCGCAATATTCCAGTATATTGACGGTATTTTTGCCGGTATCCGCGCCGATCTCCACGATTACCTTCGGATGAATGGCCTCAATTATCGGCCCCACGACAGACTGCCAGAAACGCTGCATTCAGTTACATCTCCAAATATTTTCAGATCTTATTTTTTACGAAATCACGATATCGTGTTACCGCCTCTTTGGGATCCCCATCGAAAAGTATCCTTCCCTTATCCATCCACAAGGCCCTTGTGCAAACCTTATCCACAAAATGGATATTATGGGTGACAACAATGGTTGCCTTGGCTTCCGCCATCAGTTCCTGCACTTTCCGGCTTGCCTTTTCATAAAAATGGATATCGCCCGCATTCAATGCCTCATCAATGATGAAGATATCGGGTTTAATAATTGACATAATACTGAAACCCAAACGCGCCCGCATGCCGCTGGAATAATTTTTGACGGGTTGATCCATAAATTTCGCAAGGCCCGAGAATTCCACAACCTCATCATACAGATGATCGATTCTTTTTTTGTCGATACCCAGCATCATCCCATTCAAATACACATTGTCCCTGCCAGCGAGCTGGATATTGAAGCCGCTGCCGAAACTCAACAGCGCGGTTGTATCCCCATCAATATTGATGGTCCCTGCATCCGGTTTTAAAATGCCGCAAAGGACACGGCAAAGGGTTGTTTTCCCGGCTGCATTCGGACCGATAATCCCCAAAATTTCTCCTTCGCTGACGGTAAAATCCACTCCCCGAAGGGCCCATAACACCTCTTTTTTTTTCATGACACAGCCATCGCCCGGCCTGCTTTTGCCGCTTTTGTTAAACCGTGCTTCAAGCAGATGGAATTTCACGCCCAGGTTTTCCGCAGATATCACTTTCCTGGCCTTGAAGTCGGCGGCTGTCTGTTTCAGACATAGGATTCGTTTTCCTGAAGAAAGCGCAGAAGCGCTCTTTTCATACAACGGCAGAACCTCTTCCGGGAGCCCATCCGCTTTGATATTCCCTTTTTCGATCCAGAGCGCGCGATTACAGAAATTGGCCACAAAGTTTAAATTGTGAGTTACGATAAAGGCCATTCCTGATTTTGTAATCAGATTCTGCAATTTTCTTCCGGCTCTTTCGGAAAACTCGAGATCCCCGGTACTTAACGCCTCATCCATCACCAGGATATCCGGTTCCACCATGGCGGCAATACTGAACGCCAACCGGGACCGCATACCGCTGGAATAATTTTTCAAAGGCTGGTCTATAAACTTGTCAAGCCCAGAAAATCCTATGATTTCAATTAGAAGTTCCTTTAAATAACCTCTGGAAAGTCCGAGCATCATTCCGTATAAAAAAATATTTTCCAGCCCGGATAATTCGTTTTTAAAACCAGCCCCGACTGACAAAAGAGTCGTAACGTCACCCACAACATCAATGTGGCCGGCATCAGGCCTGAGCAAACCCGAAATGACTTTGCAGAAAGTCGACTTTCCCGCTCCATTGCTTCCAATGACGCCGATGATGTCCCCCTTGAACAGACTGACAGTCACCTCGTGTAACGCCCATAAATATTTTTTGGGATGACGATTTAACATCGTGTTAAATATCATTGACTGAATGTCTTCACGACAACTGCCAAGTAAATATTTAACCCCTAATCCTTCGGCTTTTACAGCAACATCGGCCGGCATGAAACGATTTTGATCAGTTCTGAACAACTGCAACTTTCACAAGTCCCCGTATTCCCATCGTTCCGTCACAAACAAATTCATGTCATAGACCCCCGCATTCGATAAACAGAATTCATTCAGGCATTGGTTTTTAACAAGAAACTTCATTCAAAAACCCTGCCATGCTTTCCGTCTTATAAAACTTTTATGATTCTGTACTCCCACCGATAATAAATATAGATCATCACAAAAATAAACCCAACGGAGGCAATTCCGATGCTTAGCAATGCATGCAAAGGCAAGTCCCCGTTTCCGGAGAAAATGCTGCGGTATCCGTTTAACAGGTGCGTCATGGGATTTATCGCCAGCAGCCATTTCCCCCGCTCCGGAATCATTTCCGTATACCAGATAACGGGCGATCCAAAAAACCACAGCCGCATCAAATGGCCGATGACCGCCTCCACATCCCTGATAAAAACACTGACAAAGGCGACGGGAAGCGCCAAAGCGAGCATAAAAAGAAACTGAACACCCATAACAACCGGCAGCCATAGCAGTTCAATGCCGGGTAGCACCCTGAAATAAATCAAAAACAATCCGATAATAATCAGCCCGAAACCGAAATTGATGAGTTGCGTCAGTGCAACACAGATGGGGAACTGAATTTTGGGAAGATTGACCTGGGAAATAATACCGGACTGCTGGGAGATGGATTTGGATGCCACAAGGACTGTGGAAGACAGCCATCGCCAGACTATCATGCCGATCACCAGATACACGCCGTACCCTGCCCCATGGGCACGCCGGAACACAATCACGACAACAAAATAATAGATGCCCACGCTGAGCAATGGGTCCAGCAGCCACCAGAAATAGCCCAGGAAACTGTTTTTATTCTGAGACTTAAGACCCGAAAGGACCAGATAAATCATCAGGTCCTTCCGTTTCATCATTTCTTGGATATATTTTTTCATTTTATGCGGTTACCAATAGAATCGGCTGGAAGCCTGTAAATGAGCGCCTGATGCAGAAGCGACCGCCAGACTCTCTGCCGCCAGGCATAAAGAAAGGAGAGTTTGTATTTTCTGCAGACAAGCATTGTATCCCGCCACGTATTACTCTTGTTATCGTAATGTTCATCGGGCTTCCACTGCGTTGAAACTTCAAGGACTTTCATCCGGGCAAAACGGGCAGCAGCATTAAATCCATCCGGATAAAACCGCCAGCAATCCACCGGATACCTATGTTCCGGGCCGCCGGACGGGGCAATAATGCAACATATGCCATCCGACTTTAAAATTCTTGCGATCTCAAGCATCGTAATCCAGAAGTATTCAATATGCTCAAACGCCTGGCCTGAGATTAAAACATCCACGGATTCCGATTGTATTTCAGGCCAGCTGTAGGAATTATTCAAAACAATGTCAACATTATCCCCCTGCGCAATATCCAGCCCGCGATATTGCCAGGGTGGTTTATCAAAAAGCGGGCGATAAGAGCCATTGACATTCATACTGCCAAGATCAAGAATCGTCAGCGGCTCGGATATTTTCGATTTCAGATACCGGTCCCGGAATTTCTCCATCTTGTCATAAGAGCTCTGATGCACCGGAACCTGCCTTTCCATTCATTAACTATTTGGATCAGAACGGTTTTGACGAGGAATCTTCATTCACCTGAAGATACCAGGTCCATCCTCTTTTCATCCAGGTCTGGGTGTTGATAATTCCATTAAATTCAAACCCCATGGCTTTAGCGGTATATTTGACCTTGACCGTGGCTGTATCTTCTGAAGGCGCTATTTCAATGGATGCAATCTCATATTTGATTATCTGGCTCTGGCGGTTGATACCGACAAAAGCATCCTTGGGCTTTTTTGCTTTATATGAAGGATCATAAAAATCATAGACCTTCCCCCAGTCATTGCTTATTTTTGCATCCATTAATCCGCTGACCCGCTCCGTCAGTACCTCAGCCGCAGGCTTGATCTTAAAAATGCCGCAGGCGTTTAAACAAATGCCGATGACGCAGACCATACACCCCAAAATGATTCTTCTTTTAGCGACCCGTATCATATGATTCTCCTTTCCATCTGATGACCCTCTTTTGAATGATAACTTTTCATTATTTCAGGTAAAAATTTATTTGCGAAAAGCAATGAAGTCCTGTATCAAATGTATGTAACATTGTCTATTTAAAAATAGCCATCCGTTATTTTGGTATTGACAAACTTCTATCACAATGTAACAGTTTAACAACTAAAAAAATCAGTCCTTTCTTTTAAAAAATTTTAAATTATATCAAATGATAAAAAGGAGATACCTTAGCAAATGAACAACAGG
>PCSG01000055.1:0-950 GCA_002772195.1 Desulfobacterales bacterium CG23_combo_of_CG06-09_8_20_14_all_51_8
AACAGTAAACATAAATTTGCATGATAACAATTAAATGCAATGAGTAAACACCATTTTAATTGTTTGTTTTAATTGTTTGACAAGGTGCCGTTGACTTTTTTATGATATAAAAAATTTATCATCTGCAGGTTTGTGAATATCCGCCTGCCTAATTTAAAGGAGAGCAAACAATGGCAAATAGATATACCAGTTGGAACCCAATTTTAATGGTCTTTGTGTCTCTGATGGCCATGACTTTTTTTTCCGCAATATTACCCTTTGATGCGGCCGGGTGAGGCGGACCGACACTGACCGTGACTGTCAGTCCAACAGGCGCCGGGGTCGTCAAAGTCAACGGGGTTGATTATACACCCAACTGCGGGTATAATCTTAATCAAGTCCTGACAATGGAAGGCGTCCCATCAGGGCAATACAAGTTTGATCGTTGGGGCGGTGGGCTAACCAGCAGCACGAACCCAACGACCTTAACGATGAACGTCAATAAATCCGTGACCGCCTATTTTGCTTTTAAAACGGAAAGTGTCAATCTTCAGGGGGCAAAAAGTCTGCTGGACGGAGGCGGCGATGTGCTGGTCCTTGATGTGAGTTCCGCATCGGAGTATGCCGCCGGCCACCTGCTCTGCGCCAAAAATTACGTCTGGGACAGCGGCGCAGGGAATTTTTACACCAGCATCACGAGTTTAAACCCGTACCAGGATGATGATATTTTTCTCTATGATCAGACCGGCGCCAAGAGCGCTGCGGCCGCCACTTACCTGGCAGGCCAGGGATTTAAATCCCTTTATTATATGACCGATGGGCTGGATGATTGGATGGCCGAAGGGTATGAAACCTTCACCACGGCCGAGGATGGGGGCATCTGCACCAGCTTTCCGCCCTTGGCCTATGCGGGCACGGATCAGAGCGTCAACGAAAATGCGTCTGTAACCTTACGGGGTCAGGGATCGGAC
>PCSG01000055.1:972-10930 GCA_002772195.1 Desulfobacterales bacterium CG23_combo_of_CG06-09_8_20_14_all_51_8
CCCAGGCCCAGGGGTCCACCGTGACCCTGTCAAGCACGGCCACGTCTCAGCCGGTGTTTACGGCCCCGGATTTAAACGGGGGTGATGATAAATTGATTTTCCATTTGACGGTCACGGATAACAAAGGGCACAAGGACACGGACAGCGTGACGGTCGACGTCAACTGGGTCAATGCACCACCCACAGCCAACGCAGGTTTATATCAGAAGGTTGCTCCCGGGACCCCGGTCACCTTAGACGGTTCCGGTTCCACGGATCCGGAAAACGCCATCGTTTCATATCAATGGGCGGCGGTTTCAGGCACCATCAGTCCGGCGTTGTCAAATGCGTCAACGGTTTCCCCATCGTTTACCGCCTCGGCGGAGGGATGGGTCATCTTGGAACTGACCGTGACGGATAACGGGGAGCTTACAGGTACGGATACTGTTAAAATTACCGTTGAACAGGGTTCTACGCCCCCCAACAATCCGCCTACAGCGGATGCGGGAGATAACCAGACCGTCACCGAGAGCGACGCCGTCACCCTGGACAGTTCCGGGTCCACGGATTCCGACGGGACCATCTTCAGCCGGCAGTGGGTCCAGACCGGCGGCGCGCCGGCGGTGCAATTGTCGGATGCTTCGGCAACTCAACCCACGTTTGCGGCCCCTTCGGTTACGGCCGCCGTCATTCTGACCTTTACCCTCACCGTGATTGATGATAAAGGGGATACGGATATGGATACCGTGACCATCACCGTAAACGATAACGGCATCACTCCGCCGCCTGAAAATAAGGCCCCTACGGCGGATGCCGGCCCGGATCAGTCCATTAAGGAAGGCACCAAAGTCACCCTGGACGGGACCGGCTCCACGGATTCCGACGGGACTATCGCCGGGTATGCCTGGACCCAGACGGACGCCACTGGGGTTTCCGTGACATTGTCCGGCGATTCATCCGCAAAGCCCACATTTACGGCCCCGAATGTTGATGCCGCCACCACGTTGATTTTTACGTTGACTGTGACCGATGATGACGGGGCCACGGATACGGACACCGTCAGTATCGCCATCACCGTATCTTCCGGCGGTGGAGGTGGCGGCGGGTGTTTTATTTCGTCCGTCAATGAATAAAGACGTGTAAAGACCGGTTTCCGGTTTTTTAGAACAAGCAGAATAAATTTTTAAAACAAATGAAAAACCCCGTGGACAGTTTTCCGCTGTCCGCGGGGTTTTTCATTATTGTGGAATGACATATGACCGGGCAGTAGGAGGTTATCGCGGTTTTTTTTCATACACCCCGGAAAGCCCGCGTGTGACGTATTCACCGATGCCGCCGTCATTTTTCTCATAGAGAATCACCGCGTCGATCCCGAGTTTTACCGCCAGTGCAAATCCGTTTTCCGGTCCCATGACGGTGATGGCTGTGGCGATGCCGTCCAGCCGGGCGCTTTCCGTGGTCCCTTTCAGATCCACCGTTGTCACGCCCAGGACTTTTTCCGAAACCGGCCAGCCGGTTTTCGGGCTGAAAATATGATAAAAGGATTTGCCGTTGATCCGGATGGGCTGGCGATAATTTCCGCTGGTGGAAACCCGGATGTCGGCATCTGATGCGATCACTCCCCATACCTTGTCCATTTCTTTCGGATGCTGGATGCCGATGCGCCAAGGGTTTCCATTGTTGCTGCCGAAAGCGCTCACTTCTCCCCCTAGTTGGACAAGGCCTGCGCGGATTCCCGCATTAAGTAGAATTTCGCGCACCTGATCCACGGCATAGCCCTTGACAATGCCTCCGAAATCAAATTGCACCGGATGATCGCCAAAGGCGAGGGCGCGTTCGGGCCGTTCAATCATCCGGACATGATCCAGTCCAATCCATTCGAGGGCCGCTGAGATGTCCGTGTCATCCGGAATCCGCTGGGTTTTTTCGGCGGTCTGCCAGAGCTGTTTGAGGGACCACAAGGTCGGGTCAAAGTTCCCGCTGGTTTGATTCCACAAGGCCCGTGACAAACGGATAACGGCATAGATGTCCTTTGATACTGGGATCGTCTGGCGCGGGATCAGAGAATTTAAGTGCGAGACTTCAGACGCCGGATCAAACGGATTAAATATTTTGCCGATGCGGTCAAACTCCTGCCAGGCCGCCGCATTGATTTGTTCAGGTGTCTGTTCCGTTTCCGGGGGCATCTGAAAAACAATTCTCGTTGGAATGCCGTGATAGATAAAGTCCTCGGCTTCCCACCAGCCGTCGCCGATGTCCTTGAGAGAAGCGGTCGGTTTGGCTGAAAAATCATCGGGTTTGACTTGAAAAAACTGGGAGATTCCCTTTGAAACCATAAAATAAGCGATTCCCGGAACCAGCAGGATCATCAGAATCCATACCAGCCGGGGTGTTTTGGAAGGTTTTTTATGGAAAAAAGGAGAAGAAGAATTTACAGTCATGGGAACAAGGTGGCGGTTGTCGTTTTTATCGGGTTGCGTTGCGCCTGAATGCTTCCCATGTAATGGAATTTCCAGGTTCAAGTCAAGAGCTGAGTTGAGAAATCCCCGGTTTTGAAAAAACACAATTCCATCATTCCGATTTCGAGTTTCCGGCCCCAGGCGTCCGGGCGTGGCCGCCTTAAACAGTTGCCGCCTTAAACCTTGACAATTTTTCCGATAAGGCTTTAAGTGATCTTTACCGTAGGGCTGAAATGCAAGGTCCGGCCGACCATCGTCCTATTATTGTGATTAGCAGTCTGTTTTTAGAGGATTCTTTAGATTTGAAAATAATGACACCCATTATATCCATCGTTGGATACGCTGACGCGGGAAAAACCACCTTGGTGGAAAAGCTGGTTCCCGAACTCAAAAAAAAAGGATACCGCGTGGGCACCGTCAAGCATCTGGCCCATGGAGGGGATTTTGATACCCCGGGAAAGGACAGCTGGCGGCACTTTGCGTCCGGCGCAGACGCCGTGGTCTCAGCGTCCGCCGATCAGATCGTGATGATACGAAAACCGGAAAATCCCGCCGGCGACAGTCATGCCCAGTTGACTTCCCTGACGGTCCATCTGGCGGACATGGATGTCATCATCGTTGAAGGATACAAGCAGGCCGGGTTTCCCAAGATTGAAGTGGTCCGGTCCCGGCTGAACCATGGGCCGGTCTGTTTGAATGATGATCAACTGATCGCCGTGGTGACGGATGCGGATCTGGCGGTCCCGGTGCCTGTTTTCGGGCTGGAAGACACCGCGCGTCTGGCGGATTTTATCGCGGAGCGGTTTATCCGGGTTCGGGCGGTTTCAGGATAATTTTTTAATGGCTGAGCGCCATTCGATGCTTAAAAAGTTCACATCCCCTTCACTTATTATGACCCTTTTTATTCTTTGCGCCGGGATTTATGCAAGCACCGGCAATGCAATCGTTCCGTTTTTAGACATCATTGAGCTCAAAACCATTGATTTGAGGTTCAAGGCCAGGGGCAAAAAACCGCCCGGTCCGTCCGTCGTGCTGGCCGTCATTGATGAAAAAAGCCTGAAAGCGGAAGGCAAGTGGATCTGGCCGCGAAAAAAAATAGCCGACCTCGTCAACCGTCTGTCCGACGCCGGCGCCCGGGTCATCGCCTTTGATATCGTCTTCAACGAACCTGATGACAAGGGCGTCGGCGTGCTGCAAGGCGTTTATCAGGCTGTTCGACGTCTTGATATTCACAGCCCGGATCTGAACGACCATTTGACCCGTTTGACGATGGATCTGGACAATGACCGGATGCTGGCCGAAGCAATCGCAAATTCCCGGTCCGCCGTTGTTCTGGGGAATTTTTTTCATATCAAATCCCAGGAAGCGCTCCATTTAACGGAAGAGATGGTTAGTGCCCAAACCGGTCATATTGCCGGCGCCGCCTATCAGAGCGTTCAGTACGCCTCGGAAAAAGCTTTCATGAATGCCCCGTTTCTGGAAGTGTCCGCTCCGGAAGCCAATATCGCCAAAATCGCCGCATCCACGCCCTATAGCGGTTATTTTAACATGATGTCGGACAAGGACGGCGTGATCCGCTGGGTCCCCGGGATTTTCAAATTCAGGGACGGGCTCTACGCCCACCTGTCCCTTAAGGCCCTGGCCGCTTACCTGGACCGCCCCCTGGGCGTATTTGTGGGCGAAGTGGGGGTTGAGCGCCTTCAGATCGGAGACATGGCGGTTCCCACGGATGAACTGGGCCGGATCATGGTAAATTATCGTGGGGGATCAAAAACCTTTCCCCATATTTCCGTGACTGATATTTTAAACAACCGGGTGGATCCCGGGCGGTTAAAAGACAAGCTGGTGATTGTGGGGGTGACGGCGGTGGGCGTGTATGATCTGCGGGTGACGCCGTTTGATACGGATTTTCCGGGGATTGAAATCAATGCCAACCTGATCGACAGTATTCTGGCCGGGGATTTTTTATACCAGCCGGCAAAGGTAAAGCTCTATGATGCCATGGCCATCCTTGTTTTAGGCGGTTTTTTAGGGTGGCTGCTGCCGAGAGTCAAAGTGATTCCCGGCGCTTTTGGGGCGCTGGGTCTGGTGGCCGGATATGCGGTGCTGTGCGGATATCTTTTCAGCGCCGGTGGAATTGTTTTAAATATCGTTTATCCCTTGGTGACACTGAGTCTAATTTATATCACGATTTCAATTTACCGGTATTTTACGGAAGAACGGCAGAAACGCTTTATCAAAAATGCATTTTCCACATATCTGGCGCCGGCGGTGGTGGATCAGCTCATTGCTTCTCCGGAGAAGCTGGTTCTGGGGGGAGAGGAACGTCCGATTACGGCTTTTTTTTCCGATGTCGCCGGGTTTACCAGCATTTCGGAAAAGCTTTCTCCTCATGCGCTGGTGGAGCTGCTCAATGAGTTCCTCACCGAGATGTCGGATATCATTCTGGCCCGCAACGGCATGGTGGATAAATATGAAGGGGATGCCATCATCGCCATGTTCGGCGCACCCAATGATCTTGAAAATCATGCCGAAGTCGCCTGCGCCGCCAGCATCGACATGCAGGCGCGTCTTGCTGAATTGAGAGAAAAATGGGCGGCTGAGAAAAACCTTATCATTCGCATGCGCATCGGGCTTTGCAGCGGCCCGGCGGTGGTGGGGAACATGGGATCGAAAAACCGCATGGATTATACGATGATGGGGGATACGGTCAACACGGCGTCCCGGCTGGAAGGGGTAAACAAAGTTTACGGCACCTATGTCCTGATCAGTGAATCCACCTATGAAGGCGCAAAAGATCATGTCACGGCCCGGGAACTGGACGCCATCAATGTGGTGGGAAAGGCCGTTCCGGTGAAAATTTACGAACTGGTCGGGTACAAAGGCAAGGTGGATGATCAGATGATGCGGACCATTGCTTTCTATGAACAGGGACTTTCGGCCTATCGCCAATGGCAGTGGGATGCGGCCGTGGATCTTTTTCAGAAGGCTCTGGAAATCACCGAAGGAGACGGACCGAGCCAAACGATGATCGGCCGGTGCCAGGCCTACAAGATGGATCCCCCGGGTCCCGACTGGAACGGGGCTTATATCATGCGGACAAAATAGCCGCTGTCCCGGCTTTTTATCCGGTCCAGCGGCTGATAGGAAAGGCGATTTGTCTTCAAATTGCCAAAAAGCTAAATGCCCGCCATGTCTTTGATTTCATCCGCCTTGTTGGTTTTTTCCCATGTAAAATCCGGATCTTTTCTTCCAAAATGCCCGTAAGACGCGGTTTTTTTGTAAATGGGCCTCAGCAGGTCCAGATATTGAATAATGGCGGCAGGCCGCAAATCAAATACGGCTTTGACAATATCGATGGCTTTGCTTTCGGCGATTTTACCGGTTCCCTTGAAATCAACCATGATGGCGACTGGTTCGGCAACGCCGATGGCATAAGCGATCTGAATTTCGCATTTTTTCGCAAGTCCCGCGGCCACGAGATTTTTGGCGATATGGCGGCCCATATAGGACGCGCTCCGGTCCACCTTGGACGGGTCTTTTCCGGAAAAACACCCGCCCCCGTGGCTGCCTTGGCCCCCATAAGTGTCCACGATGATTTTCCGTCCGGTCAGTCCGCAGTCTCCCATGGGGCCGCCGATGACGAATTTGCCGGTAGGGTTGATAAAATACCGGGTGTCCCCATCCACCATATCTCTGGGGATCACTTTTTTGATCACTTCTTCGATCATGGCTTCTTTGATTTCATCATAGGTCACATCCTCGTTATGCTGGGCGGAAATGACCACGGTGTGGACCCGCTTGGGGGTGCCGTTTTCATATTCGATGGTGACCTGGGATTTGCCGTCCGGCCGCAGAAAATTCAGGGAACCGTTTTTCCGGACCGCGGCCAGGCGTTTGGTCAACTGGTGGGCGTACATAATGGGCATGGGCATGAGTTCCGGGGTCTCGTTGCTCGCGAATCCGAACATCAATCCCTGATCTCCCGCGCCCTGCTCGAGATACAGACCTTCCCCCACATTCACCCCCTGGGCGATGTCCGGGGACTGGTGGTCGATGCTGGTCATCACCGCGCAGGTCTGCCAGTCAAACCCCATCCGGGATGAGCTGTATCCGATTTCCCGGACGGTTTCCCGGACGATCTGGGGAATTTCCACATAGCATTCAGTGGAGATTTCTCCGGCCACAAACACCAGACCCGTGGTCAACAGGGTCTCACAGGCCACGCGGCATTTTTTGTCCTGGACCATGATCGCGTCCAGCACCGCGTCTGAAATGGCGTCCGCCACTTTATCGGGATGGCCTTCGGTGACGGATTCGGAAGTAAACAGCAGGCTTTTCTGAGTCATAGATTGCTCCTTTGGTTATTTTTGGGGTGTGCGGTTGGGATGTAATATCATATTGTCAATCAGCCGGGTGGCGCCGACTTTCACGGCCAGGGCCATCAGGACCGGTTTATCGATTTTGGAGACATTCTCCAGGGTGTCCGGGTCGCAGATGGTGATAAAGTCGATGGCGGTTTCCGGATGGGATTGGATAAAATCAGCTGCATTTTTAGTTAATATCGCCGCATCCGTGATGTTTTTTTCAAGGCTGCCCTGGGCAATTTTCAGCGCCATGTTCAGACATTGGGCCGTGACGCGCTGGTCCGGGGAAAGTTTGGAGTTCCGGGAGCTCATGGCCAGGCCATCGGATTCCCGGACCGTCGGATGCCCGACAATGCGGATATTAAAATTTAAGTCCTTGACCATGCGGCGGATAACAGCCAGCTGCTGAAAATCCTTTTCGCCGAAGACCGCCACATCCGGGCGGACAATGTTAAACAGTTTCGCGACAATGGTCATCACTCCCTGAAAATGGCCGGTGCGGGACAGCCCGCAAAGATGGTTCGGGAGTTTTTGTTGAAAAATGAACGTGTCAGATCCCGGAGGATAGAGATCCGCCGTGTTCGGTGTGAACACGGCATCTGCGCCGGTTTCCCGGCATAAACGAAAATCCCGTTCCAGATTCCTGGGATAGGTGGCTAAATCCTCGCCCGGCCCGAACTGGGTGGGATTGACAAAAATACTGACCACCAGTCGGTCGCCAAGGTGCTTCCCTTCTTTCATCAGGGAAAGGTGGCCGTCGTGCAGAAATCCCATGGTCGGGACCAATGCCAGGGCGTGGCCTGCCTTTCGGTGCTGCGTTGACCACTGGGTCATTTCCTCTGTTGACTGGATGATTTTGATGTCGGGTTCTCCGATCGTGCGATAATTTATGGATGATCCGGAATCAGGGAACGCATCACCTGACCGGAAATGGCTTTGGGGAAATAATACGTTGATTTGCGTGGCATGATCAATCCTTTTTCCGCTATCCGGGTCACCTGGTGGTTGGTGGTGGGGTTTAAAATAAAGGCCATGTCATGGGAGCCGGTGGCGGTTGCGGCGATGGCGTCTGTTTCCCGGTTGGTGAAATGAATCCGGTCATGGTCGTCTAGCATGTCGTCATCCAGTTGGAGAAGCTTTCCAAAAATCAGCCGGGTGAGAACGATGACATCCAGTTCCCGCAAAGGGGCTTCGATTTCACCGCTGAAAACCGTGTCCATGACCCCGGCCTTGAGCTTCAGGATATAAAATTCGGGATGGTCTTTGATAAAAACACCGAACCGGTGTCCACCGGGAGAAACGGCCATGGCCTGATGCAGTTTTTGCCGGACAATAGTAAGATCCGATGGTGTAAATTCATGTCGTTCAATCTCAAAAAAGGATTCCGCCGCCTTTGGAAAGCAGTCGCGCCTGTTTTTGGGAATTCCTGTGATGAGCCGGTGGGTGGGAAGGATGACCAGGCCGGGATCCTGAACCGCGCACAGATACATCATGGTGAAGTTGGCCGGATGGTCATTGCTGAAATCCGGATCCTTCTCCATGAGCCATTTCCTGTAATTCAAGGCAGTTTCATACCGGTGATGGCCGTCGGCGATAAACAGCTTTTTCCCTTTGAAGGTATCGGACACGATCTGATGAACGGCCGGGTCCGTGATGCGCCACAACCGGTGCCCATGCCCGGCGTCGTCTCGGAAATCAAAAACCGGGGGCATGGTTTTCACATAATCTTTCAGATAGTCGAGAACCCGGGTTTGATCGGAAAAGATGGAAAAAATCTGACTGAAGTTGGCGTGGCAGGCTTTGATGAGTTCAAAGCGTTCGGTTTTGACTTTGGAAAATGTTTTTTCGTGGGGGAGCACCACCCCTTTTTCAAAGGGTTCCAGCCTGACCTTCGCAATCAGTCCGAAACGGGTCACGGGCTGGTCTTTCAAATGGAATTCAACCGCCGTCAGATAAAATGCCGGTTCCTTATCCATCACCAGAATTCCCTCGTTCAGCCATTTCTGAAAATAAGCGGCGGCCCGGGTGTGGGGATTGTCATGAAGGGTGTCGCCGGTCCCCGGCCGGCCCTTGTCCAGGCGGATCACATTATGGGGATGCCGAAGGTGGAAAGCGTCCCGCTCCGAATCTGAAACCACATCATAGGGCGGCGTCATCACGTCAGATATGTTTTTGATTTTTTCCGGATTATACAGTATGCCGCGAAAGGGGGAAATTTCCGCCATTATGGATGATATCCTTTACGAGAAAATGGGATGGCTTTTTCTTTAAAATGAGATTGTTGTTTCCTGCATGAATAATGAACATTGAAAACTAAACGGAATTATATGATTTGTCAACTGGATTATAACCCGGCAGTTTTGTGTGTAACCATATGAACTTTAGGTATAAAAATGAAAAGGAGAAAGGAGATGGATTCGCATATTGTCGCCATTGTTCGATATGAAAAACCGCTGGCGTCTGTCCAGACGGCAGTGGAGCTGTCGGGTGGGCTTTGGAATCTGAAACCCGGAGCCAAGGTCTTCATCAAGCCAAACATTGTTTTCTGGACCCGGACCACGGCGTTTCCCAAATGGGGAGTCATCACCACCTCCCGGGTCGTCGAGGGCATGGTGATGATTTTAAAAGATCACGGTATCACGGACATCACCATCGGCGAAGGCATCGTGGCTCCGCCCAAAGACACGGCGACCCCGGCCCACGCGTTTAACTATCTGGGATATGAAACCCTCCGCAAGCGGTACGGGGTCAAATACGTCAATGTTATGGAACGGCCCTTTGAAAAGGTGGATCTGGGAGAGGGGTTTTCCCTGAAATTTAATACGGATATTGTGAACAGCGATTTTGTGGTGGATTTGCCGGTGATGAAATCTCACAACCAGACCGTGGTCAGTCTGGGGATTAAAAATTTGAAAGGCACCATTGACATCCCTTCCCGGAAAAAATGTCACAGCGCAGACCTGGAAAAAGACCTTAATTTCTGGGTGTCCCGGCTGGCGGACAAAATGCCCCCCATGTTTACCCTGGCCGACGGCATTTTTACCCTGGAACGGGGGCCGGCCTTTGACGGCAAGGTCCATCGCAGCAATCTCCTGGTGGCCTCGGCGGACGTCCTGTCCGCGGACATGGTGGGCGCGAAAGTTCTTGGGCATG
>PCSG01000127.1:0-5257 GCA_002772195.1 Desulfobacterales bacterium CG23_combo_of_CG06-09_8_20_14_all_51_8
TCCACCTGCCTTTCAAAGATCGAGGCATAGCCGTAATCATTGCCCACCGCCGTCAGTATGGATGTATCGGTGGTAAGCGCTATGGCAGGGTATCCCTTTCGCTCAAGCTTATACCGGCCGACCAGCTCCGCTGCCATATGCTGGGCATCCGCGGCGCTTCCCCCATTCCCGAAAGCAAGCAGCTTGCCGCCAGCCTTTACCGATGCCACAATCCTTTCCGCTGCCTTTTTTATGTTGACCGCCTGGCCGATGAATTCCCGCTTACATTCTATGCTTTCTTCTATTATTTTAATTATTTGTTTCATTGTTAATTCAAACTGCCATTTTCCCCTCACAGATTATTTTCCCATCTTCAAGTGTAATCATTGGCGTCCTTCCCCAACACATCTTGCCTTGATGGGTTCTTTTATCATTATAACAATCTTTCCATTTATCCAAATCAGTTTGCAGCATTTCAATGCCTGTGTAAATCTTTTTCCAAATAGCGAATGATGCTTTTCAAAGGAAGACGACCTCCCCTACCGTGACGTTGACTATTTACGCTCTCTTGATGAATAAAAGGTTGACCAGGAAGCTGCAAAAAGGTATGGGAATGCTGTTTAAATCCTAATTTACTAACAAAAAGGGTTTACAGCGAACACTCACCGTAAACCCTTAAATTTCATGGTAGGCGCGATTGGACTTGAACCAACGACTTCTACCGTGTCGAGGTAGCGCTCTGCCAACTGAGCTACGCGCCTTTAAAATTATGGTTGAGATACCATCAAATTTGTCAGGGTGTCAAGAAAAAACAGGCCGGAAAATCAAGACACTTTTCTGATAACACGCTGATTTCAATCCATGCCCAGAAGCCGAACCATCACCGGAGTGTTTCTTGTTTTAACCGCCGCCGCCTGCGGGGCCATCGCCGGCGGGGTGCTGGTCATGATCCAGGACCTTCCCCAGATCCGGTCCCTGGAATCTTTTGCGCCGTCGGCCATCACCCGCATCTATGCCGCGGACAACACCCTGCTGGCGGAGCTTTACCGGGAAAAACGCGATCCCGTGCCCCTATCAAAAATCCCCATGGATTTGAAAAAAGCCGTGATCACCGCCGAAGACCGCCAGTTTTACGACCACACCGGCATTGACGTAAAGGGCATCCTTCGGGCACTGGTCCATGATCTTCTGGCGGGAGGGTTTGTTCAGGGCGCGAGCACCATCAGCCAGCAGCTCGCGAAAACCCTTTTCCTGTCTCCTGAAAAAACCATCACTCGTAAACTCAGGGAAGCGCTGCTGTCCGTCCAGCTGGAACGCCGGTACACCAAGGACGAAATTATAGAGCTGTATCTGAACCAGATTTATCTGGGCTCCGGCGCCTATGGAGTGGCGTCCGCAGCCCGAATTTTTTTTGGCAAGGCCGTCTCCGATCTGGATCTGGCTGAATGCGCCATGATCGCAGCCATGCCCAAGGCCCCGTCCGCTTATTCGCCCCTCGTCCATCCGGAACTGGCGGTAAAAAGACGAAATATTGTTTTAAACCAGATGCTTGCAACTGCTATTATTTCCAAGAATCGCTATCAGGCGGCTGTTGAAAAACCTTTTGTCGCGGTTAAAAATCCCAGGATTTCCCCGGCCCCGTATTTTGTGGATCATGTTAAAAAAATCCTCGAAGCGGAAATCGGGCCCGCACGCCTTTATACCGGCGGACTAAGCATCCACACCACCCTGTCGCCCCAGCTTCAGACGGCCGCAGAAACAGCCTTGGCCCACGGCATTGCAGCGCTTGTTGATCGGCGGAAAAACTCGCCGGATTTAACTGGGATACCGCAGGGAGCCCTGATCGCCATGGATGTCCGCTCCGGGGAGATTCTTGCCATGTGCGGGGGCAATGACTACGCCGCCAGCCATTTTAACCGGGCCACCCAATCCCTGCGGCAGCCGGGATCGGCATTCAAACCCATTGTCTACGCCCATGCCATTGAACAGGGATTTCACCAAGCCTCGTTGGTCTTGGACGCTCCCGTAGCCTACCCGGGGGAAAAACCGGGGGATTTCTGGCAGCCGGAAAATTTTTCACTAACCTACGCGGGCGAAATCACCCTGCGCAAGGCCCTCGCCGATTCCAAAAATATTCCAGCCGTGCGGTTGATTGAAAAACTGGGCGTCCCCGGTGTAATGGCCTTTGCAAGGGAACTGGGGATTTCATCGCAACTCTCGCCCTATCTGTCCCTGGCCCTGGGAACCTCTGAAGTCACGCTGATGGAGCTGACCAATGCCTACACGGTCTTTCCCAATCAGGGGATTTATGTCACCCCCATCTGTATTGCCGACGTGCTGGACGCCGACCATCAAAGCATCTGGCATTCAAAACAGGAAAAGCGCATCGCCCTTTCCCGGGAAAACGCCGCGATCATGTGCGATATGCTCGAAGGGGTGATTGCCGAGGGCACCGGGAAAGCCGCCCGCTCCCTTCCGGGTCCCGTTGCCGGAAAAACCGGCACCACCAATAAATATAAAGACGCGCTGTTCGTCGGATTTTCATCAACAATCGCCGCCGGCGTATGGGTGGGATGTGATGATTTCACGACCATCGGCCCCCAGGAAACTGGGGCGCGAGCGGCTCTTCCCATCTGGACGGAATTCATGCAGACGGCTCTTACCAGCCGGGCCGGAGAATATTTTGATTTGCCGGAAGGCATGGTGAAGGTGAAAATTGATCCGGACACCGGGAAAAAAGCGCCGGAAGACGGAGCCGGAGTGGTGGCGCTGTTTCGCAGGGAAAATGCGCCGGAGGATTGAGGAAATCCTGAAAATCAAAGCGCCCGAAGGACCAAGATACCCCTTGATTTTTTATGCTATTAGCGCTAAAAACCGCCTATGATCCGGAAAGCCACCATCGACGATGTCAAAAGCATTCATGCGCTGCTCAAATTTTACGGGGACCGGGGCGATCTGCTGGCCCGGCCGCTCAGCAGGCTCTATGATCATCTGAGAGATTTCTCCGTATTCACCGATATTCAGAATACGAAAGAAATCATCGGGTGCTGCGCGCTCCAGTTCTGCTGGGAGGATCTTGCGGAAATCCGGTCTCTTGCGGTGCGGGATGAGGCGTTCGGCAGATCCATCGGCAGACAGCTGGTGGAAAACGCCTTTGACGAAGCCCGTCAGTTTAAAATCAAATCCCTGTTTACCCTGACCTACAAACCCGATTTTTTTGAAAAATTCGGATTCATTAAAATCGATAAAGCCGACCTGCCCATCAAAATCTGGTCCGACTGCATTCAGTGCGTCAAATTCCCGGACTGCGATGAAACCGCCATGCTCAAACCCTTGGAATAATCAGGTATAAATCAGATTGCAGGAGATGGGGGCCCAGTCCCGGGCGTCCGTCCGGGGCAGGATCTGCTGGTAATCCACGGTCGTCCAGTAGGGTTCCGGAATGATCTCCCGGAGCTTGCCGCCTTCGGAAGGCAGGGCATGGACGGTGGGCGCGTAGGTGGTCCTGAAAACAAACACGCCGCTTTTCCCCTCTTTTTCCACCATATAATGTTTCTTGAACAGGGCCGGGGTGATTTTGTGAGCCGCCGCGATACCCTCCATCTCTTTGGCCCCGAGCTTGATGAGAATGGATTTTGACACCCCGCGTTCATTATACTGCATCAGCGCCCGGCACTCGCTGCTGGCCACATAAATAGTGGAAATGCAGGGAACCCGCCGCAAATACCGGGCCGCCACCACGGCAGCCGTGCGGCGCCCCCCTACCATGTCCGGCAGGCCGTAGTATTCAAAAAATTTTTTCTGAATGTCTTCCGCGTATTTTTCCCCCCTTTCATAGAGATCCTTGGAGATATAGCGCAGATCCCGGGCCATGTCTTCGGCCGCCTCGGTGATGGGCCAGTCAATGCGGACATGAAAATGGGAAATATTATAGCGGTTTTTGCTCATATGGTCGGCGGGGTCCCGCTGAATGAGCAGGGCATAATCCACGGGCAGGAGTTCATCAAACACATCGAAAAAATGGGCGGATTCGAGATATTTCTGGGTCCGGTCGAAATCCGAATCCGAGGAAAGGGTTTTGGACCGCAGCAGATTGGTTTTGGTGGCGCGGTTGGAATCAAAAAACCGAACGTATTTTTTGTGTTCCGGAGCAATGCTGTCTTCCAGAAAAATGACCAGAAACGAATTCTGGCATTCATATTCCTGTTTGGGAATCCGGGCCCGGGGTTTGAGTTCCCGCATTTCCACAAACGGATAGGGGATTTCCCGGGCAATAAAATTCCGGTACGAGGCAACCAGCGCTTTTCCCAGAAGAAACTGGCTTAATTCATCCCGTAACAGCTTGTAGTAAGAACGTCGCAGACATTCCGAAAGGCTTAATTCATCTCTGATTTTCCAGTACAACCGCAGCCCCCGTCATTTCGTAAAATTGGGTGGACCCTCTCCCGAAGCTTTATAATTCAGCGCTTAGCATGATGATGGAAAATAGTCAACTGATATAATTGACTATTTTTTATTGGGCGGCTCCACCCAGCCATACAGAGTCCTGCGATACCGGATGGCCAGGCCCACAGCCGCCAGACCAATGACGACAATGGCCGCAAACAACCCGTAATTTTCCGTAAATAAAAATTCCCCCTGAAGGCTGAGCATCAGGGTGCCCGGCATCCTCCCGAATCCGGCCAGAAGAATAAAAATTTTAAACGGCAGGGCCGTGACCCCTAAGAGCAGACACAAATAATCCTTGGGAAAACCGGGGAAAACAAAAAAAAACAACAGCACGAAAATGCCCTGGCGCGAAATAAAAGCATCCAGCTTGGTGAGCGTTTTCGGAGGAATCGCCCTTCGCACAAAGCGAATCCCCAGGGCCCGGCCGACCCAGAAATTGACGGAAGACCCCACGGCCAGACCGATGCTGGAATACACAAATCCCAGGGTGGTTCCAAAAAGATAGCCTCCCAGAAACCCGCTGATTTCCCCGGGCACGGGCGCAAACATCACCTGAAGCACCTGGAACCCTATAAACGCCAGGGGCGCGGCCGCCCCTTGGGCAAGAATAAATGCCTTGACGCCCTCCCGGTCCGTGAGCAGATCATAGAAGCACACGACATGGCCCCAAAACACGACGCCGGCAAGCAGAACGCAAACCGCGCCGAGGATCTTGAATTTATGACGCACAAGAAATAAGGGAATGCCGCGCATCAACCTTCCTTTTGGGGCAACCTCAGGACGGATCGCTCAAGGCCGCCACCCCGGGCAGCGTCTTGCCTTCCATCAG
>PCSG01000127.1:5273-10807 GCA_002772195.1 Desulfobacterales bacterium CG23_combo_of_CG06-09_8_20_14_all_51_8
CCGCCGACAATCGTCAGCGCATAGGAATTGACCACGCTGTGGACCATGGAAACCGTGCCCCGGCTGAAGGCGTCCATTTCAAAAATACCCATGGGCCCGTTCCAGATAATGGTTTTGGCGTCATCCAGGACTTCGGCGAACAGCCGGGAGGAAGCCGGACCAATGTCCAAGGCCATCCAGTCCTCGGGAATTTCCTGAATGGGGACGATCTTGGATTCGGCACGGGGATCGATTTCCCGTGCCACCACCGCATCCACGGGCAAATAAAACTTGATGCCTTCCCGGGCCGCCTGTTTCATGATTTCCGCAGCTTCCGCCACCAGTTCCTCTTCCACCAGGGATTTTCCCATAGCATAGCCCTGGCTTTTGAGAAACGTATTGGCCATGGCGCCGCCGATAATGAATTTGTTCACCCGGCCCAGCATGTTTTTGAGCGCCCCCAGCTTGCCGGAGACCTTGGCCCCGCCCACAATGGCCACCAGGGGCCGTCTTGGGTTGTCCATGGCCGAGTGAAAATAATCCAGTTCCTTGATCAGCAGAAAACCCGCGGCCGACTGGGGCGCGAATTTCGTGATGGCGTGAACTGATGCATGCTTCCGGTGGGATACGGCAAAGGCGTCATTTATATATATATCGCAAAGAGAGGCCAGTTCCCGGGCAAAATCATCGCCATTGGCCTTTTCCCCAGGATAAAACCGAAGGTTTTCCAACAAGAGGATATCGCCGGGGGCCATGACATCCACCAGTTTTTTCACCTCCGGCCCGATACAGTCCGGCGCCATTTTCACCTTCTGCTGAAGCAGCCGGCCCAGACGCTTGGCCACCGGGGCCAGACTGAGTTCAGGCACGACTTTGTCCTTGGGCCGACCCATATGGGACATGATGATCAGCTTTCCGTTATTGTCCAGAACATAGCGCAGCGTGGACAATACCGCCCGGATCCGCGTATCATCCGTGATATTCTGCTGCTTGTCCATGGGCACGTTAAAATCCACGCGCACCAACACTTTTTTACCTGACACATCCAGTTCTTTGATCGACCGCATGGCATTTCCTTTCTCGTGAAATTTTTTACGAAAAGGAGTAAAGGTTCGGGTGTCAGCGTTATTTTCCTGACCACTGACACCCCTTACTCTGCTTTCCTGATTTTCTTTTCTTTCAATTGACTTAAGTATTTCCGCCGGGACCACCGCTCGAAAAACCCGATATTTTTTGCCGCATACGCCCGGTCAACAACTTCCTCCCTGACCTGAAGGCCGTCCGGGTTGGCGATGGCAGCCCGCAGGCAGTCGGTTTTATGAACACACGCCATGCAGGCGTCCGGCGAATGGCGCAAACCGTCCTCTTTCAGGGGAAAAACAACGTCGATAACACCGAAACAATCCGGTTTTTTCGGATCCCGGGGCATGGGCATCACGCCTTTTCCGTCTGCTGACGGAACTCCCGCTGCATCTGGGCGATATGACCCTGGTCCGCGAAACTGAAATACTGCTGATTGCCCACGATAATGTGCTCGTGGACCGTGACGCCCACGGTCTGGCAGGCGAACAGGAGCTGGCGGGTGATGGCAAAATCCGCGGGAGACGGCTCGGAATCGCCCGACGGATGATTGTGGACGAAAATCAGGGCCGCCGCGCTCCGGTCCAGGGCGGCCCGGATCACCTCCCTGGGATAGACCGAACTCGACGTCAAGGTCCCGGTAAATAATGTTTCCACGGCGATCACCCGGTTTTTCGCGTCCAGAAACAACACCTTGAAGGCTTCCCGGTCCTTGGATCCCATGGAATGATACAGGTAATCAAACAGGGCCTGTGAATTATTCAGGGGATCTTTCCGGATCAACCGTTTTTCCAGATACCGATCCGCCGCCGCCTGGATCAGTTTAATGCCCAGAGCGTTTTTCGGCCCGATGCCTTTAATTTCGCAAAGATCCTTGACCGAGGCCTCAAACACCCCCTGAAGGGTTTCAAATTTTTCAAGGGCCGCCTTGGCCGCCGCCTTGCAGTCTTTTCGGGGGGTGGCCAGGGTCAGAAGGAGTTCGATGACTTCATAATCATGGAACCCGGAAAGCCCTGCGTCCATAAACTTGTCCCGCAAGCGTTCCCGGTGGCCTTCCCCTTTGTGTTTTTCGACCGACTTCTCCATATTGCGGGTCACCACTTCATAGAACCATCAAATATCTTCCATCTCGTCCTTTAGATCCCGGGTCATGAGCCGATAGACGGCTTCCTTTGGAGACAATCCTTCGTAAAGCACATCATAGACCGCCTCGGAAATGGGCATTTCCACCCCCACCCGGCGGGAGAGATTGCGCACGGATTTCGCGGTTTTCACCCCTTCGGCCACCATTTTCATGTCCGCCAGAATTTCATCAAGTTTTTTCCCTTCGCCGATGAGCTTGCCCACCGTGTAGTTGCGGCTTAAAGTCCCGGTGCAGGTCAGAATCAGATCCCCCATGCCCGCCAGACCTGAAAACGTGAGGGGATTTGCCCCTAAGCGCACCCCGAGCCGGCGCATCTCGGCAAGCCCCCGGGTGATCAGGGCGGCCCGGGTATTGAGTCCCAGGTTCATGCCGTCGATGATTCCGGAGGCAATGGCAATGACGTTTTTAACCGCGCCCCCCAGTTCGACGCCCATGGTGTCATGATGGGTGTAGACCCGGAAAAACGGGGTTGAAAACACATTCTGCACATAGAGGGCCACCAAGGGGTCGGCAGAGGCTGCCGTCACCACCGTCGGCACTTTTTGCGCCACTTCCCGGCCGAAACTCGGGCCCGACAGCACGGCCAGCCGATTTTTAAAAGATTCCGGCAGCACATCTTCCAGTACGCCGGTCATGGTGAGATGGGTTTTGTTTTCAATGCCCTTTGACGCGGACACCAGAATCGTCCCCGCCGACAGCGACGGACCGAATTTCGCGGCGGTCTCCCGCAGCACATGGGACGGCACCACCACCACCACCAGGTCCTTGTCCGACACCACTTCTTTGATATTATTGGACGGAGTGATGTTTTCCGAAAGGGGAATGCCGGGCATAAACACTTTGTTTTCATGAAAATCGGCGATACTGTCCCGGACTTCTGTTTCATAGGCCCACAACGCCACCCGGTATCCCTTCATGCCCAGAAGGCTTGCCAGGGCCGTGCCCCAGCTCCCGGCCCCCACCACGCCGATTCTTGCGGATGCCACATCCATTTTTAATCTTCCTTTTCCGCCAGACGGGCCGCGCCCACCACCCGTTCCCCGGAGTCCATGACCATGAGCCGGACCCCCTGGGTGTTGCGGCTGATAATGGAAATCGCGCTGATTTCCAGGCGGATGATCTTGCCGATATCCGTGATCAGCATGATCTCATCTTCCTCGCCGACCACCAGAATGGTCACGACCCGGCCGTTTCGGGCCGAGGTCTTGATGGTGATCACGCCTTTTCCGCCCCGTTTCTGGACCGGATACTCATCAATCAGGGTGCGTTTCCCATATCCGTTTTCCGTGGTCGTGAACAGGGTCTGGCCGTGGGTCAGCACTTCCATTCCCACCAGGTGATCGTCTTTGCCCAATTTCATGCCCCGAACCCCGCTGGCGTTCCGGCCTGTGGGCCGCACATCGGATTCATGGAACCGGATGGACTTGCCAAGGGAGGAGCATAAAAACACATTCTGGGTGCCGTCGGTGATCCGGGCCGCGATGAGCTCGTCGTTTTCCTTGAGGTTCACCGCCAGAATCCCGCCGGACCTCGGGCGACTGTAAGACATGATATCTGTTTTTTTCACGATTCCCAGGCGGGTCGCCATGATGACATGCTTGCCCGGGTCAAATTCCGGGACTGCCAGAACCGTGGCCAGGCATTCTTCCGGTCCCAGATTCAACAGATTGACGATGGCTTTTCCCCGACTGGTCCTGCTGCTCTGTGGGATATCATAGACCTTGCACCAGTATACCCGGCCCAGGTTCGTAAAAAACAGGAACGTATGATGGGTGGACGCGATAAACAGATGCTCGACAAAATCCTCTTCCTTGGTGAGCATGCCGGTTTTGCCTTTGCCCCCCCGGCGCTGCTGCTGATACATGGTGATGGGGTTGCGCTTGATGTACCCGTTGTTGGAGATAGTGACCACCATATCCTCTTCGGCGATCATGTCTTCCATGGTGATTTCTTTTGATTCAGCAACGATCTTTGTCCGCCTGGCATCCCCGTAGGTTTCCTGCATTTCCGTAAGTTCGTTTTTGATCAGATTCAGCACAATTCGCTCACTGGACAAAATTTCCTGAAACCGGGCGATGTCTTTTAATATTTCCACATGCTCTATTTTAATTTTGTCCCTTTCCAGGCCGGTGAGGCGCTGGAGCCGCATATCCAAAATGGCCTGGGCCTGGACATCGGTCAGCGCGAACCGGCCCATGAGCCGTTCCTTGGCCTCCGCCGGGGAACTGGAACTCCGGATCAGGTTCACGACTTCATCCAGATTGTCCAGGGCCACGATGAGCCCTTCCAGAATATGGGCCCGGGCTTCGGCTTTTCGCAGATCAAACCGGGTCCGGCGGATGATGATCTCTTTCCGGTGGATGATGAAATGTTCCAGCATTTCCTTGAGACACATGACCTCCGGCCGCTTGTTGACCACCGCCAGAAAAATAATGCCGAAATTGTTCTCCAGGGCCGTATGCTTGTAAAGCTGGTTGAGGATGATCTCCGGCATCTGGTCTTTTTTCAGGGCAATGGCGATGCGGATGCCCTCCTTGTCCGATTCATCCCGGACATAGCGGACCCCTTCCAGTTGTTTTTCCTTGATCAGCTCCGCGATTTTTAAAATCAGATTCGCCTTGTTGACCTGGTAGGGAATTTCCCGGACAATAATGGTCTCGGTCTTGGTTTTGGAATCTTCCTCGATATCCACCCGGGCGCGGATCCGCATTTTTCCCCGGCCCGTCCGGTAGGCGTCGATGATGCCCTGATTGCCGTAGATAATACCGCCGGTGGGAAAATCCGGACCGGGCAGGAGTTTGATGAGATCGTCAAACTCGATATCCGGATGATCGATCACGGCTTTGATGGTGTCACAGAGTTCCGTCAGGTTGTGAGGCGGAATATTGGTGGCCATGCCAACGGCGATGCCCGATGACCCGTTGAGCAGCAGAGAGGGGATTTTCGCCGGCAGGACTTCCGGCTCCTCCAGGGTCTCGTCATAGTTGACAGTAAAATTAACGGTTTCCTTTTCAATGTCCGCCATCATTTCATGGGTCAGGCGCATCATGCGGACTTCCGTATACCGCATGGCCGCGGGCGGGTCCCCGTCCACGGACCCGAAATTTCCCTGGCCCTGAACCATGGGATACCTGAGTGAAAACGTCTGGGCCATGCGCACCAGGGCATCATAGACAGACGAATCGCCGTGGGGATGATATTTACCGAGGACATCACCGACGATTCGGGCGGATTTCTTATACGGCTTGTTCCAGTCATTATTTATTTCGCTCATGGCGAAAAGAATCCGGCGATGCACGGGTTTTAAGCCGTCCCGCACATCCGGGAGCGC
>PCSG01000291.1:0-246 GCA_002772195.1 Desulfobacterales bacterium CG23_combo_of_CG06-09_8_20_14_all_51_8
TATTTAAGGACTATGTAAGAGAAAATTACCCCAACGTAAAAATCGGATTGGCTTCAGATAAAATTAGTTACATAGTTAATTCTTGGGATTTTAAGAAGGACCTTTATCGGGCCGGAATGTCCTATCTTTTTTCATATGATAAGGTTACCCCACCGAGCATTTTTATGGCTCCCCGAGAAGTGGTGGTTGGTTTTTTACAGGGTCTTTTTGATAGCGATGGTTATTTTGAGCGCTATACAGTCGGTT
>PCSG01000291.1:481-2252 GCA_002772195.1 Desulfobacterales bacterium CG23_combo_of_CG06-09_8_20_14_all_51_8
AATGACAAAAAAGCGGTTTTAAGAAAGCTCGCCCGACCGGTGAAGGGCCACGTTATCTGAGAACGACTTGACATATATGCATAAATGATGCATACTCAGGCATCTTAATCATAGAAGGAGAAGCCATGCGAACAACCTTGAATATCGAAGACAGACTGATCGACAGAGCATCAAAACTGACTGGAATCAAAGAAAAAACGGCCCTTGTCAAACTTGGACTGGAGGCCCTTATCGCCAGGGAAAGTGGTAAACGGCTGGCAAAGCTCGGGGGGACTCAAAAGCAGTTGGAAGCGATACCAAGAAGAAAAGGGGCATGATCGGCAATGATTCTTGTGGATACATCGGTTTGGGTTTCCCATTTGAGAGATGGAAATGCCGATCTTGCAAATTTACTCAATGATGGGAGGGTGCTATGCCATCCATTAATCGTAGGAGAACTTGCCTGCGGGAATCTTAAAGACAGAGCGCTCATCCTTTCTTTTCTTCAATTGCTGCCGATGAGCATCGAAGCCGAACATCATGAGGTGTTATCATTCATTGATAATCATCTTTTAATGGGAAAAGGGATGGGCTATGTGGATGTCCATCTGATTACTTCTGCTGTATTGACCGGTGTACCAATTTGGACGCTCGATAAGAAACTGGCGCAAGCGGCGGATGTCTTGCATATAAAATATTAAACTTCGATCCGCAATCGATAAAAAAAGGAGCCTTTTCCATGTTCCCCTCCATCCTCATCGCCGATGATGAAGCGTCCATTTTAAAATCCCTGTCCGGCATCCTGTCGGATGAAGGGTTTGAGACCATCACCGTGTCCAACGGGTACGAAGCCTTAAAAATTCTGGAATCCGAATCCCCGGACCTGGTGCTTTTGGACATCTGGATGCCCGGCATCGACGGCATTGACACCTTGCGGGAAATCAAAAAAAATTTCCCCGCCACGCCGGTCATCATGATCACCGGGCACGGCACCATTGAAACCGCGGTCAATGCGACCAAAATCGGGGCGTTTGATTTTATTGAAAAGCCACTAAGCATCGACAAGGTGATTGTCGCCATCAACAATGCCCTGAATTTCCGGCGGCTGGAAGAGGAGAACCGATTCTTAAGAAAAAAAACCATTGAACGCAATTCCATCACCGGCAACTGCCCGGCGATCCAGGAGCTGAAAAGACAAATCAGCATTACCGCCCCCACGGACGCCTGGGTGCTGATTTCCGGCGAAAACGGCACCGGCAAGGAACTGGTGGCCCGAATGATCCATCAGTTCAGCGGACGCTCGGAACATCCCATGATTGACGTCAACTGCGCGGCTCTTTCCGATGAACTCATTGAAAGTGAACTTCTGGGCCATGAAAAAGGCGCGTTCAATGCGGCCACGGCCAAAAAAAAAGGCATACTGGAACTCGCCCACCAGGGGACCCTGTTTTTCGATGAAATCGGGGATCTGGGTCTCAAAACCCAGGCCGCCCTCCTGCGCATTCTCCAGGAAAAACAGTTTTCGCGGGTGGGCGGGAGCCGGGTGCTGACCGCGGATGTGCGCGTCATCGCCTCCACCAACAAGAATCTGGAAAAAGAAATCGCGGCCGGCCGTATCCGGGAGGATTTATACTTTCGCCTCAATGTCGTCCCCATAGTGGTGCCGCCCCTGAGGGAGCGCCGGGAAGACATTCCAGAGCTTTCGGCCACTCTGCTTGCACAGATTGCGGAAAAAAATCGGACATCTCCCAAGCGCCTGAGCCCGGAAGGCATGAAGCTGCTTCAGAATTAT
>PCSG01000291.1:2310-4573 GCA_002772195.1 Desulfobacterales bacterium CG23_combo_of_CG06-09_8_20_14_all_51_8
CCAGGCCCCGGATTCCGGGGAATCGGGTCTTTTCGCCATGGACCGGCTGGATCAGGCGATGGCCGTTTTCGAAAAAGAATTCATCCTCCGGAAGCTTTCGGAAAACGACGAGGATATCACAAAAACCGCCAAACGCATCGGGGTCGCCAAATCCTATATTCAGAAACGAACCGGCGCAAAATAGGGGCGCGGACAAAACCAAAAATGCGGATCATCAGCGGCGCATGCCGGGGCAGAAAACTTTATTCCCTTCCGGGAATGGCCACCCGACCCACGGCGGACCGGGTCCGGGAATCCATTTTCAACATTATTGCCTCGAAAGTACCGAACGCCAAGGTGCTGGATCTGTTTGCCGGCACCGGGGCCATGGGCCTCGAGGCCTTGAGCCGGGGGGCGGCGGCCGCCGTCTTTGTGGATTCTTCCGCATCGGCCGTTAAAATCATTGAAAAAAACATCCTGGCCTGCAGAATGGAAAACAGGTCCCGCCTCCTCCGATGGAACATTGCCAAAAATCTTCACTGCCTGAAGCCATCGGACCCAGCCTTTGACCTGGTGTTCATGGACCCTCCCTATGCCAAAGGATGCATCCAGCCGGCCTTAGACCACCTGATCCGGCAACAGGTTTTGAAAAACAGCGCCACGATCGTCATTGAGCACGATGCCACGGAACCGGTTCCCGAAAATTTCAGCGGACTGAACCGCATCGATCAGCGGGTTTATGGGAAAACCCTTGTTTCCTTCCTGGCGGTTGTGTTAGAAAATACCTAATACGTCAATGATTTCGCGCAGAGGCGCCGGGACGCAGAGGATAAAATTTTAAAATACTGCTCCCTCTGCGGTCTTTGCGTCCCTGCGGGAGAAACAAAAAATAAGGACAGCAATTCATGGAACGCACCGCCATCTATCCTGGATCATTTGATCCGGTCACCAACGGCCATCTCGATATCATTGAACGCGGCTTGCAGCTCTTTGACCGGATTATCGTAACCATTCTGGAAAACCCAGCCAAAAATTCGCTTTTCACCGTTGAAAAACGCACGGAACTGCTCCGGGAGTCATTAAAAAATCTGAACGGCAATCTGGAAATCGCCTCCTATAGCGGGCTGCTGGTGGATTATGCGGTCAAGCGTAATGCCCAGGCCATTTTGCGGGGGATGCGGGCCGTGTCGGATTTTGAATACGAATTTCAGATGGCGCTGATGAACCGGAAACTCAACCGAGACATTCAGACCGTTTTTCTCATGACCGGCCTTCGGTGGATTTTCACCAGTTCCTCCATCATCAAGGAAGCCGTGCAGTTCGGCGGAGATATCAAAAGCATGGTGCCGCCGGCGGTGTATCGGGAGTTAATGAAGAAATACAATTTAAAAAAATAATCTGATTGTCAACAACGTCCCCGCTTTTTCTTAACCCCTCGCCCTATTGCTCCCATCCATGCTCCCCCACCAGCTTGACAAACCGGCAGCCGCCGAGGCTGCTCTGATGGATGCCGTCTACATCCCGGTAGAGTTTGATCATGTCCTGGGCCAGGCGTCCCCCCACCGGCAGGACCATGCGGCCGCCTTCGGCCAGCTGGTTGACCAGGGGAATGGGGATGTCCGGCGCGCCGGCGGTGACCATGATGGCGTCAAAGGGGCTTTCATCCTTCCATCCGTTGGTTCCGTCCCCGTAATGGGTGACGATATTGGAATATTTCAGATCGTCAAATAGTTTGCGGGCCCGCATGTGCAGGGACCGGATGGTCTCGATGGTATATACCCGGAAGACGATCTGGGCAAGGACGGCGGCCTGATACCCTGAGCCCGTGCCGATCTCCAGAACCCGGTCATCCGGGCCCAGGGCAAGGGCCTGGGTCATATGGGCCACAATATAGGGCTGGGAAATGGTCTGCTGCTCGCCGATGGGCAGGGGGTGGTCCGCGTATGCCTGATCCATAAGGGCTTCACTGACAAACAGATGCCGGGGCACCGTGCGCATCGCCCTGAGTACATCGGGATCGGTGATGCCGCGGGCCTCGATCTGGTTTTTCACCATGGATTCGCGCAGTCGCTGAAATTTTCGGGAATCGGCTGTCATTGTAAAAAATCATTTAACAATTTGCCCGGGCCGCGTCAAGGGATTACCGCGCATCTGCCAAAGACATGAAAAACGCCTTGTTTTTAAAAGCGGCCCGCCTTATTGTGGAAACCGAAATTGACATGACGGATGCATAGAACCGGCTAAAAACGGAAAAACGGACGCACGATGAAATGGGTGGAAACCA
>PCSG01000291.1:4606-5083 GCA_002772195.1 Desulfobacterales bacterium CG23_combo_of_CG06-09_8_20_14_all_51_8
CATCGGACCTGATCGCGGAAATTTTTTACGATTTCGGTCTGCAGGGGGTAGTGGTGGAATCCCCGGACGTTGACAGCGACCTTGACTGGGCCGATAATCCCCTCCCCCGGCCCCAAGAGCATGCGGTCATCGGCTATTTCCCCAAAAACGCAGAACTGCCTGAACGCTGCCGGATACTTGAAACCCGGCTGTCCCGCCTGACACAATCTTTCCGGACACAATCAATCGATATGACCTGCCGCATCGCCTATCATGATATCGACGAAGAGGACTGGGCCGAATCCTGGAAACAGTATTTTTTCACGGAAAAAATCACCGATACCCTGGTGGTCAAACCCACCTGGCGGGACTATACGCCAAATCCCGGTGAAATTATTTTGGAAATTGATCCAGGCATGGCCTTTGGCACCGGGACCCATCCCACCACCCGCCTTTGCATCGCCCTGATTGAAAAATACCTGCGACCCGGAGACACGT
>PCSG01000102.1:0-7393 GCA_002772195.1 Desulfobacterales bacterium CG23_combo_of_CG06-09_8_20_14_all_51_8
ACCCCGATAGCGATGGAGAAGGAACTGCAGTTTGCGGTACGCGAAGGCGGCCGAACCGTGGGCGCCGGGGTCGTTAGTGAAATTATCGCATAATTGAAACGTCAAGAGGTGACTTGTGAAAGTTATTGTGACCCTTTCATGCACTGAGTGCAAAAGAAAAAATTATTCCACAACCAAAAACAAGCGCACAAAGCCGGATAAGCTGGAGTTTAAAAAATACTGCCGGTTCTGCAAGACCCATACGCTGCACAAGGAGACCAAATAACCGCGTTTGGTTGTCGGTTTCTCTTCTAAGGGGAAAGGAACCGAGTGCTTAAGCTTTCAGGTTCAGGCCAGTAGCTCTAACGGCAGAGCGTCGGACTCCAAATCCGAGTGTTGGGGGTTCAAATCCCTCCTGGCCTGCCACAAATATTAACGGAAGCTCAAAAGTTGAAAGCGCATCATTCCCTGTGGTTTTTTAACTTTGAGCTTTCGACGTTTTAGGAGTTTTAATGGCACGTATTCAAAAAAAGAAACCAGCATTCAAAGCCAGAAAAAAAGAAACCCCTGCTGTTTCTGATACGCTCGGCAATGCGGATAAAGAACAGATGGATCCGGATAAAGCGGATTCAGCCGGAAATGATGCCGGGGGAGCGGTTGCCGTATCCATTCCGGAAAAGAAAAAGAAGGCCTATACCGTCAAAAGGCCCTCCACTGACGGTCAGTCCATGGTAATGGAGCTGACGGAGAAGTATTTCGGGAATTGGATTCAGTTTTTCAGAGAAGTGTGGGTGGAATTGACCAAGGTGACCTGGCCTTCGAAAAAACAGACCATCGGATCCACTGCGGTGGTGATCGTGTTTGTTTTTGTGATTGCGGTGTTTCTGGGGATTGTGGATATCGGCCTGTCTAGTTTCATCCGGCTGTTTCTTTAGATTTTCTTTGATAGGTGAAAATATATGGCGCTTAAATGGTATATCCTGCATGTCTATTCAGGGTTTGAAGCCCGGGTGAAGGCGAATCTTGAAGAGCGGATTGCCGCGTTTCCCCATCCGGAGAAATTCGGGGAAGTGATTGTGCCAACAGAGCAGGTTGTCGAACTGATCAAGGGAAAACGGAAAACATCCAGCCGCAAATTTTATCCGGGGTATATTCTGATCCGCATGGAACTGGATGAAGAAACGTGGCATATGGTGAATGCAACCGCCAAGGTCACCGGGTTTCTGGGAGGCGGGGACAAACCTGTCGCCATCACCGATGAAGAGGCGGAATATATTCTGAGCCGGATGGAAGCCGGCAAGCTTAAACCCCAGCCCAAGTTTTACTTTGAAGTCGGTGATGAGATCCGCGTTGTTGAGGGGCCTTTCACCAATTTCAACGGAACGGTGGATGACGTCAACCCGGAAAAAGGAAAGCTGAAAGTTCTGGTGAGTATTTTTGGACGTTCGACACCCGTAGAGCTTGATTTTGTACAGGTTTCAAAAACTTAATAGATCGAGGAGCATCCGGCACCAGAAGGTGGCGTAAGCCCCGGCCGAGCCCGGAAAATTTCACGGGATTTTCCCTCGGTAACAAAAAAATATCGGGAGTAAAGATATGGCAAAGAAAGTGATCGCACAGGTCAAGCTTCAAGTGACGGCCGGCAAGGCCAATCCCTCACCACCCATCGGACCCGCCTTGGGGCAGCATGGAGTGAATATCATGGATTTCTGCAAGGCATTCAATGCCCGCACGGCGAATGATGAAGGCATGATCATACCGGTCGTACTGACCGTTTATCAGGACAAGTCCTTTACCTTCATCACCAAAACACCGCCCGCCTCTGTTCTGCTCAAAAAAGCCGCCGGCATTGCGAAAGGTTCCGGTAATCCCAAATCTGTAAAAGTCGGAAAGGTGACCAAAGATCAAGTCGCTGAAATCGCGGCTATGAAAAAGGCGGATTTAAACGCCACCGATCTGGAAAACGCCTGCAGAATTATCGAAGGAACGGCTCGAAGCATGGGACTTGAAGTCGTTTAATTTGGAAAAGGAGTTAATAGGATACAATGCCGAAACATGGAAAAAAATTTCAGGAAGCAAAATCAAAAGTGGATCCGCAGGTGCGCTATACTTTTGAAGACGCCGTTAAGGGCGCTGTCGGGTCTTCATTTGTAAAATTCGATGAAACCGTCGATATCGCCGTCAAGCTGGGGGTCGACCCGCGGTATGCGGATCAGATGGTGCGCGGATCGATTGTTTTGCCGAATGGGATCGGAAAAGATGTCAAAGTCCTTGTGTTTGCCAAAGGCGAAAAGGAAAAAGAGGCCTTGGATGCGGGGGCGGATTTTGTCGGCAATGATGATCTCATCGAAAAGATCAAAGGCGGATGGTTTGGATTCGACAAGGCGGTGGCGACGCCGGATGTGATGGGTGTCGTCGGAAAGATCGGTAAACAGCTGGGACCCAGAGGGTTGATGCCCAACGCAAAAACCGGAACCGTCACGTTTGATGTGGGACGCGCCATCCGGGAATTAAAAGCGGGGAAAATTGAATTCCGCGCTGAAAAAGCCGGAATCGTTCAGGCGCCCTTGGGCAAGGTCTCTTTTGGCCCTGAAAAAATCCTGGAGAATATGTCGGCGTTCATTGATTTGATTGTTCGGATCAAGCCGTCTTCCAGCAAGGGCACATATGTCCGCAGTATTACGGTGTCCACAACCATGGGCCCCGGGTTCAAAGTTGATCCCGTATATGTCAAGGACTTGTTGAAATAACCACGGTTCCGCCTGGTCGTATGCAGTGCATGGCGTAATTTATAAAAAAATCCTGTCAAAGACCGCAGGCTCACCCCCATCACGGGGTGTATAATCGGAATTTCCGGCCTGCCGAGGCAGTCTTGTTTTTTTCTGTGACTTCCTTTGGTTTTTACAGATTCAGAAAGGAGGTATAAAATTGCTAAATAAAAATGAAAAAAAACAGCTTGTTGAAGAGATCCATCAAAAATTTCTCGCATCCAAGATTGTTATTCTTACCGATTATAAAGGGCTTAATGTCGATAAAATCAATGCTTTGAGACGAAAACTCAAGGAATCGAACATTGAGTACCGGGTCGTAAAAAACACCCTGCTCATCCGGGCGTCGGAAGATACGGATGTGGCGGTGATCAAAGATCAGTTTAAAGGCCCCACGGCCATCGCGATGAGCTATGATGACCCGGTGGCCCCGGCGAAAGTATTGTCCGAGTTTGCAAAGGACAATGATAAACTTGAGATCCGGGCCGGCGTGATGTCAGGCCGATTTCTGGATGCCAGGGCGATCAAGAGTCTTTCTTCACTGCCCTCTCGCGAAGTGCTTTTGAGTCAGGTGCTTTCGGCCATGAATGGCGTGCCGACAGGGCTTGTCAGGGTGCTGAACAACGTACCGCAGAAATTTCTCTATGCATTGCAGGCGATCAAGGATCAGAAAGCCGCCGCATAACCGGATTTTTCCGGTAAACAGGTTCATAACGATAATAAATAAATATAATATATTGAAATAGTTATAACTAATTTGGAGGTAACTCATGGCTGATATTACTAAAAATGATGTAATTAATTTTATTGCGAACATGACGGTCCTGGAACTGTCCGAACTGGTCAAAGAACTGGAAGAAAAATTTGGTGTATCCGCGGCGGCGCCGATGGCGTTCGCCGGACCTGCGGTTGCCAGCGTTGCCGCTGCCGAGGCTGAAGAAAAAACCGAATTTGATGTTATCCTGATCGGATTCGGCGATAAGAAGATTCAGGTGATCAAAGAAATCCGGGCCATCACCGGCTTAGGCCTCAAAGAAGCCAAAGCCCTGGTGGAAGGCGTGCCTGCTCCGGTAAAAGAAGGGATCGCCAAGGAAGATGCCCAGAAAATTAAAGAACAAATCGAAGCCGCTGGAGGTCAAGTCGACGTCAAGTAGTCTCTCTTCTAATGAATGTAATAACTTATTATAATAGTTAGAAAATTTGAAATTCGGCGCCCGGTTGGGTCCGGGCCGCCGAATTTCGTGCTTTGTTTTTTAAAACTGGAGCCGCAATGACAGCAAACCCTCCGAATTATAAACGTTTAAGAAAAAATTTCGGTCACATAAAGTCCATCGTTGAAATTCCGGATTTAATCGGGATGCAGCGGGATTCCTATAACCGTTTTCTTCAGATGGATGTCCTGCCGGAAAACCGGAAAGATTCCGGTCTGCAATCGGTTTTCAATTCCGTTTTTCCGATCAAGGATTTCACCGGCACTGCTTCTTTTGAGTTTGTATCCTATCATTTCGGCGAGAGCAAACATTCGGTCGGCGAGTGCATCAACCGCGGGATGACCTACGATATTTCCGTCCGCATTCGTGTCCGACTGGTCGTCTATGATGTGGATAAAGGGACCGGCGCTTCTAACATCCGTGACATCAAGGAGCAGGAGATCTATTTCGGCACCATTCCGCTGATGACGGATAAGGGGACGTTCATTATCAACGGGACCGAACGGGCCGTGGTCAGCCAGCTTCACCGGTCGTCCGGTGTTTTTTTCGATCACGATAAAGGCAAAACCCATTCCAGCGGGAAAATTATTTATACGGCGCGTATTATTCCTGTCCGGGGTTCCTGGATTGATATGGAAATCGATCCCAAGGATATTGTCAATATCCGGATCGACCGGCGGCGTAAATTCCCGATCACGCTCTTGTTCAAGGCCATCGGGTACAGTGGTGACGATATTCTGTCATATTTTTACGCCAAGGAAAAAATTCTCATCAAGAAAAAGCAGTTTTTCAGGGAACTCAACGCCGATTTTTTAAAAGGCCAGCGTCCGGGAAAGGATATTGTCCATCCGGAAACCGGAAAAGTGCTGGTCAAAAAAGGCCGCACATTTACCAAGCGGGCCATCAAGGATCTTGAGGATGCGGGACTTCATTATATCCCGCTGACCAAGGACGAGCTTTACGGCCGTGTGTTTGCCAGTGATGCGGTAAATCCCAAAACATCAGAAGTAATCGCCAAATCCAATATCAGTATTGACGAGGACCTGCTCAAGGAAATGACGGCGGCCGGGATTAATGATTTTGAGGTTCTGGTCATGGAAGGACCTTATGCGAGCAATGCCATCCAGAAAACCTTGCTGGTGGACAAGGTCACGACAAAAGAAGATGCCCTGATCGATATTTACCGGAGGCTTCGGCCCGGAAATCCGGCGACACCGGAAGTCGCCCAGGAATTTGTGGACCATCTTTTTTTCAGAAGCGCTTATTATGATCTGTCCGGGGTTGGTCGTCTGAAAATGAATCACCGGCTGAAGATCAATACCCCCATTGATGTGCGGACCCTGCGAAAAGAAGATATCCTGCTCACCGCCAAAACCCTGGTCGAGCTTAGGGATACCCAGGGACCCGTGGATGATATCGACCATCTGGGCAATAGAAGGGTCCGAGCCGTGGGAGAACTTCTGGAGAATCAGTACCGCATCGGTCTGGTAAGGATGGAGCGGGCCATTAAAGAAAGGATGAGCATGCAGGAAGTGGATGCGCTCATGCCCAATGATCTGGTGAACCCGAAGCCGGTGTCCGCCGTGGTCAAGGAATTCTTCGGCACCAGCCAGCTGTCCCAGTTCCTGGATCAGACCAACCCTCTGTCGGAAACCACCCATAAGCGGCGCCTGAGCGCCCTCGGCCCCGGGGGGCTTACCCGGGACCGGGCCGGGTTCGAGGTCAGAGACGTTCACCCGTCCCATTACGGACGCATCTGTCCTATTGAAACCCCTGAAGGGCCGAATATCGGCTTGATCGTGTCTTTGTGCACCTATGCCCGGGTCAACGAGTTCGGATTCATTGAAACCCCCTACCGGATAGTGGAAAACGCGACCGTCACTGAAAAAATAAAAATGCTCAGCGCGTTTGAAGAACAGGACCATCCCATTGCCCAGGCCAATGCGCCGGTCAATAAAAAAAATGAATATGTCAATCCCACGGTCATGTCCCGGGTGGCCGGCGAATTTATGCGCATCAACCGGGAAGACATCGAACTCATGGATATTTCTCCCAATCAGCTGGTAAGTGCGTCGGCTGCGCTGATCCCGTTTCTTGAAAATGATGACGCCAACCGCGCGCTGATGGGCTCGAACATGATGCGCCAGGCGGTCCCGCTCTTGGACAGCCGGTCGCCTCTGGTCGGAACGGGGGTTGAAGGGGTTGTGGCAAGAGATTCGGGGGTGACGATTGTTGCCCGGAGGGACGGCGTCATCGTGGATGTGGACGCCTCCCGTATTGTTCTGCAGCATGAACCTTCCGATAATCCATCGGAAAAGGATGTCACGATTTATAATTTGTCCAAATTTGTCCGTTCCAATCAGAACACCTGCTTCAACCATCGTCCCATCGTCAAAAAAGGGGACCGGGTCAAGGCCGGCGAGGTGATCGCCGATGGTCCCGCCACCGAAAAGGGCGAGCTGGCCCTGGGGAAAAATGTCACCGTGGCCTTTATGCCCTGGGGAGGATACAATTTTGAGGACTCCATTTTAATCAGTGAGCGGCTGGTCAAGGACAATGTGTTTACGTCGGTTCATATTGAAGAATTTGAAGTTCTTGCCCGGGACACCAAACTCGGGAAAGAGGAAATTACCCGGGATATCCCCAATGTGGGGGAAGAGGCTTTAAAAGACCTGGATGATTGCGGTATTATCCGTCTGGGCGCGGAGGTCGATCCCGGGGACATTCTGGTGGGCAAAGTCACGCCCAAAGGGGAGACCCAGCTGTCGCCGGAAGAAAAACTGCTGCGCGCCATTTTCGGGGAAAAAGCCGGAGAGGTCAAGGATACGTCCCTGCGGGTCCCGCCGGGAGTCCACGGGATTGTGATTGACGCCAAGGTCTTTTCGCGGCGCGGTGTGGAAAAAGATGAGCGGTCCCGGGCCATTGAAAATGATGAAATCGTCCTTCTGGAGAAGGACCGGGATGACGAACTGGCGATTATCCGGGAAATGGCTTGGAACCAGGTGGCTTCGATCCTTATCGGACAGCAGTGCGTGGCTGATCTGGTGGACGGGAAGAAGGTGCTGATCCCCAAAAACACCAAAATCGATCAGAAGCGTCTGGAAAAAATAATATTTTCAAAGCTTGAAAACATTGAATTAAAAAACGAAAAAGCCAATGAAGATCTCCATGAACTCCTGTCTCTGTTCAAGGAAAAGTCAGATCTGACGCGTCAGTCTTTTGAAAACCAGGTCAGCGGCTATGAACGCGGCGATGACCTGCCGCCGGGCGTCATTAAAATGATCAAGATTTATGTGGCCATGAAACGCACCCTGTCTGTCGGTGACAAAATGGCCGGCCGTCATGGGAACAAGGGCGTCGTTTCCCGGATTCTTCCGGAAGAAGACCTTCCCTATTTTCTGGACGGGCGTTCGGTGGACATGGTGCTCAACCCTC
>PCSG01000102.1:7405-10809 GCA_002772195.1 Desulfobacterales bacterium CG23_combo_of_CG06-09_8_20_14_all_51_8
CCCGGATGAATGTCGGGCAGATTCTTGAAATCCATCTGGGAATGGCGGCCAAAGGTCTTGGCAATCAGATTGTTAGTCTTCTGGAGGCCCAGAAACTGAAGGAATTAAGAAAGAAGTTTAAAACGATATTTTCCGAACCCGTCAACACGGCCATGATTGATCATATGTCCGACGATGCGCTGGTGAAATTCGCCGATGATTATAAAGACGGGGTCCATATGAATACGCCGGTTTTTGACGGCGCCAAGGAAGAAGAAATCAAGACGTTTCTGACGGAGGCGGGCTTGAGCCAGACCGGACAGATGACCCTCTATGATGGCCGCACCGGAGAACCCTTTGACGGGAAAGTGACGGTCGGGACCATGTATATGCTCAAACTCCATCACCTGGTGGATGACAAGCTGCATGCACGCTCCATCGGTCCGTATTCTCTGGTGACCCAGCAGCCGCTTGGCGGCAAGGCCCAGTTCGGCGGTCAGCGTCTGGGAGAAATGGAAGTATGGGCCATGGAGGCCTATGGCGCGGCCTATGCCCTTCAGGAGTTTTTAACGGTTAAGTCCGATGACATGGCCGGGAGAACCCGCATGTATGAAAAAATTGTCAAAGGTCAGAGTGTATTTGAACCCGGACTTCCGGAATCTTTCCGGGTACTCACCAAAGAGTTACAGAGTTTAGGTTTAGATGTAACCCTTATAGAGGAAAAAGAGTAAGGAGATCATCTTGGAAACTCTCTATGATTTTTTTGTAAAACCAGTCAATCCAAGACTGTATAAAGGTGTCAAAATTGCCCTGGCTTCCCCCGAGCTGATCCACAGCTGGTCCCACGGGGAAATCAAAAAGCCGGAAACCATCAACTACCGGACTTTCAAACCGGAGCGGGACGGACTGTTCTGCGCCAAAATTTTCGGCCCCACCAAAGACTATGAGTGCAATTGCGGGAAATACAAGCGCATGAAGCACCGGGGGGTGATATGTGAAAAATGCGGCGTCGAAGTTATTCAGTCCAAGGTGCGGCGGGAGCGCATGGCCCATATCGATCTGGCGACCCCGGTGACCCATATCTGGTTTTTGAAGAGCCTGCCGAGCAAAATCGGCAATCTGCTGGATATGACCCTCAAGTCCCTTGAAAAAGTGATTTATTTTGACAATTATATTGTCATTGATCCGAAGGATACGGGGCTGACAAAACTGCAGCTCCTTTCCGAGGACAAATACCGGGAAGCCCTGGAGCTGTATGGCACCAATAAATTCACGGTCGGCATCGGCGCTGAAGCCGTCCGGGAACTGCTGGGCGAGCTGAATATCGAAGAATTATACGTGGAACTCCGGACGGAAATCCAGAATACCGGTTCTGAAGCCAAGCGCAAAAAATTCGCCAAGCGTCTGAAAGTGGTGGATGCCTTCCGTCATTCCGGCTTGAATCCCACATGGATGGTGCTGGAAGTCATCCCGGTGCTGCCGCCGGAACTGCGGCCTTTGGTTCCCCTGGAAGGCGGGCGGTTCGCCACCTCCGATCTCAATGATCTGTATCGCCGTGTCATCAACCGGAACAATCGCCTGAAACGCCTCATGGATCTGAAAGCGCCGGATATCATTGTCCGCAATGAAAAACGGATGCTTCAGGAAGCGGTCGATGTCCTGATTGACAACGGCCGTCAGGGCCGGGTGGCCACTGGTTCCAACAAGCGGCCCCTGAAATCCTTAAGTGAAACCTTAAAAGGCAAACAGGGCCGTTTCCGTCAGAACCTCCTGGGCAAACGGGTCGACTATTCCGGCCGCAGTGTTATTACCATCGGCCCGAATCTCCGCCTGCATCAGTGCGGTCTTCCCAAACTCATGGCACTGGAACTGTTCAAGCCGTTTATTTATCACCGGCTTGAGAAAAAGGGGTTCGTTTCCAATGTGAAAAGCGCGAAAAAATGGGTGGAAACCAAAAGCCCGGAAGTGTGGGATACCTTGGATGAAGTGGTCAAGGAATATCCGGTGATGTTAAACCGTGCCCCGACCCTTCACCGCTTAGGGATTCAGGCGTTTGAGCCGGTTTTGATCGAAGGCAAGGCGATCCAGCTTCACCCGCTGGTATGTACGGCATTTAACGCCGACTTTGACGGCGACCAGATGGCAGTCCATGTTCCCCTTTCCCTGGAAGCGCAGATTGAAGCCCGCGTTTTAATGCTGGCCTCCAACAATATTCTGTCGCCGGCCAGCGGTGAGCCGATTATCATCCCCACCCAGGATATTGTTCTGGGTATTTATTATCTGACCCTCGGACTTCCCGGAACCCGGGGCGAAGGCATGGTTTTTTCAAATCCGGAGGAAGTCCGGGCCGCTTTTGATGCGGGGGTTGCGGACATGCATGCCCGGATAGAAGTCCGCATGAACGGCAAACGGGTTAAGACCAGCGTCGGCCGTCTCCTGCTATGGGAAGTGATCCCTAAAGGGGAGAGTTTTATTTTGCGGCATATCATGGTCGCTTCCGAAGATCGCGCAAACCAGATACTGGCGGCCTTAGAACGCGGCGATGCATTCAGCGATCTGGTGACCGCCTCTTCTGAAGCCTTCGATAAGGCCTATAACGGCAACATCGGACTTCTGGAAAAAGATGAATTTCAGGAGATTTTCCAGGTGAACGATGAGGTTGCCAAGGCAGTGTATTCTCTGAAACAGGGAGAGGTCACCCCCATCATCCGTTCCGGCGGGAAATACCATATTTTCAAGGTAGTGGAAGTCCGGGAGGAAATTCCCTTTGATATGATCAACAAGGTCTTAAACAAAAAAGGCCTGCGGGAACTGGTGGACTATACTTACCGCCATAAAGGCCCCAAAGCCACGGTCATCCTGTCGGACCAGCTCAAGAATATCGGATACAAACACTCCACCACCGCGGGCCTGTCCATTTCCATCGACGCCATGATTATTCCGGACACCAAATGGGATATCTTGAATACAGCGGAAAAAAATGTAGCGGACATCACCAATCAGCATATGGAAGGGCTCATCACCCAGGGGGAGAAATATAATAAGGTGGTCGATATCTGGGCCAAGGCCACGGATGACATCGCCAATGCCATGATGGAGTTCATGGAAAAACCTTATCTCCCCGACTTTAAGGAGGATTTCTATTCCGGAGAACCGGATAACCGCTTGATTAAAAAAACAGACCAGACCGGATTTACGATCAATCCGATTTTTATGATGGCGGACTCCGGGGCGCGGGGAAGCAAAGACCAGATGCGTCAGCTCGCCGGGATGCGCGGGCTGATGGCCAAGCCTTCCGGTGAAATCATTGAAACCCCGATCACGGCGAATTTCCGGGAAGGTCTGTCGGTGCTTCAGTATTTTATTTCCACCCACGGGGCCCGAAAAGGGCTGGCGGATACCGCGCTGAAAACAGCCAACTCCGG
>PCSG01000252.1:0-2959 GCA_002772195.1 Desulfobacterales bacterium CG23_combo_of_CG06-09_8_20_14_all_51_8
TCCGGAATTTCCGTGAGAAAATCAATGTTCGGATGGCCTTCCCGGTACAGGGCGATGGTTTCATGGATAATGGGCCCAAGCTCGCACGGCATGGGGTTTGCCGTGGGAAACCGCGCGAACGTGGCGAATTCATTGATGAGATTTTTAATCATCTCCGTATGGTCGATGATGGTCTGGGTGCATTCTTCAAAAACCGGGTCGTCGATGATCCGCCGGTATTTGCGCTTCAGGCGCTGGGCCGACAGGGAAATCGGCGTGAGGGGATTTTTGACCTCATGGGCGATGCGTCGCGCCACTTCGCGCCAGGCGGCCATGCGCTGGGCTTTTTCCAGTTCGGTCATGTCATCAAAAACCATGACCAGACCGATCTGGCGGCCGGCATCATCCTTCAATGAATTAAAATTCACCTTAAAGCTTTTGGGAACCCCGCCGATGGTCATGGAGAGAGACCGGGACAGGCTTTCTTCCCGCCGGTTCCAGAAACGGTCATTGATTTCATCGGCCAGATCATCGTGCTGGTTTTTTAAAATATGTTTATAGCTTTTTTTGATAACATCCGCTGCGTCGATGTCCAGCATTTTTTCAGCGGAATGATTGATGGTGGCCACCAGTCCACGGGCGTCTAAGGAAATCACGCCCGTGGAGACATTGTCCAGAACGATTTCCATGTACCGCCGGCGCTCATCAATTTCGATATTTTTTTCATACAGTTCCCGGGCCGACAGCTCGAGTTCCTTCCGGTTGAACCGAAGGTCCCGGGTCATTTTGTTAAAGGAGTCCACCAGCGTTTTTATTTCATCATCCGCCTGCACGTTGATGTTATAGGTCAGGTCTCCGCCGGCAACCCGCCTGGTGCCTTCGGCCAGTTCCATGATGGGGATGGTAATGCCTTTGGAAAGGTACATGCCGAACCAGATGGCGCAAAAGACCACCAAGAGCGCCACCACCGTCAGGACGATATAATAGGTCAACTGCACCGGTTGCTTCAGCATCTTGGTCTGCCGGTATTCTTCGACGCCTTTTGAGATGGAGGCCAGATTTTCGACCAGGTCCGGGGGCAGCAGCACGCTGATGACGGCAAATCCTTTGATCTGGTCAGGGGCGGCGCCAAAGGGGATGGCGGAAATATTGCGGATGAATTCCCCGCCGTGAAGATTTTCAGAAATAGACCAGGTCTCGGTTTTCCGCTTCATGCCGGTTTGAAACGTATCCGCCTGCAGCAGTTTGACGGGTTTATTTTTGAATTTCGAATCCACTGAAATGCTCAGACGGTTGAAATCCGTGCTGTAGATTTCGACGGCATTTAAATTAAATGCCCGTTGGACCACCTGGGTATAATTGGCGAGTTCTTCCTTGTGGGATTCGGACAAAAGGTCCCGGCTGACAATCTGATAGGCTGCCTTGTCCAGGAAAAACGTGTTGTTGTCTTCCACGAGTTTGTAGATATTGCGCCCGACCGCCAGGGAGTTGTTCAGAGACTGGTCGATGGGAATTTTAAACCAGAATTCGATGCTGGACGTGATAAAATGCAGGGAAAAAAAGAACAGAACAGTGGACGGCAGCAGGGTGAGGGCGATGAATGTGGCCACGAGCTTGGTGCGGAGTTTGCTTCCTTCCGTCCGGCGGCGGCGCTCATAAATCAGTTTGATCAGGCTCCGGAAGACCAGAAAAATGAGCAGAATCACGAGCAGCATATTGATATTGATGAGAATAAACATCAATACCATGTTGGAAACTGAAATATCCTCGTTGAACTGGAGGGTTCTGACGGTGAAAAACGACAGCAGTGAAACCATGGCGATAACCACGGCGATGATGATAAGATCGCGGCGGCGGCGTCTCTGGCTTTCCGGGGAGCCGGGAATCGCAGGCGGTTTATACCGGTTTGGTTTCATGTCGGGGGTTGCTATTGTTTGGCGCCTTTCGAAACGGGTAGCGGATAGAAAAATTCATGGGTATGCCACTGGGTTTCAAAATCCCACATGGTGGCGAAAAAGAAAACATAATTGAGAAAAAACGGGAGGCTCACCTTGTCCAGCGCTGCTTTGGTCGAAATCTGGTAGCGGCTCCCTGCGTTCAGTTTGTCCCGGGCAATCAATTTCAGGCCGCTGATATCCGACATCATTTCTTGTGCCTCATCAAAGGAATCGGAAATCATCTGTTTATTGTTTTCCCAGGATTTTGTGATGATAAAATGGTTTTTGAGGTTGTGGTATTTCAAGGTATGGGTGACGGTAAGCTGCAAAATTTTTTCATCCGGCCAGAATTCCTGAATCCGGGTCAGGACAATAAAAAAAGAGAATGTCGCCGGGATACCGTTAAATATGGCTTCTTCCAGTTTTTCATTAAACGCGTTTTCAATTTTAAGTGAAAGAAACAGGTCCCTGCCGGATTCCGTGACTTTTATATTGCTGATCTGGACATCAATGGCTGACGCAAGGGCCGGTAACAGCAGGATGCAGCATAGAAGGATGATGGCTGAAATATGTCTGGGCATGGTTATCCTTTTGTCTGTGGGACGGACGTCGGTCCCTGCAAAATCAGCGGCGCCATCATTTTGGTTTGGCATAAGATTCCGGGATGGAGCGTTTTTCAGCTTCAAATGCTTCCAGGGTCATGGTTTCCCAAGCGGATTTCTGTTTAAAGAATTCCTTAAGGAATTCATGGTTGAACAGGTGACCGGATTTATGCAATACAACATGCCCGATGATGGGCATTCCCAGAAGGGAAAAATCGCCGATGCAGTCCAGGATTTTATGGCGCACGAATTCATCCGCAAACCGCAGTCCGTCTTCATTTATCACGCCGTTTTCATCGATGACCAGGGCGTTTTCAAGGGACCCGCCTTTTGCCAGGCCATAGAATTTCATGGTTTCCACTTCATGCAGAAAACCGAATGTCCGGGCCCGGGCGATTTCTTCCTCAAAGCTTTTTTCCGTCACCTCAAGGGAAAAAGTCT
>PCSG01000252.1:2985-10503 GCA_002772195.1 Desulfobacterales bacterium CG23_combo_of_CG06-09_8_20_14_all_51_8
GAAATGGTGCAGGTGATTTTGAAGCTTTGGGCCGGAAACAGGCTGACGGATTTTCCGTCTTTTTCCAGAACAATCGGTTCCTTGATGGCGAAATACAGTCTCGGCGCACCCTGATTGATGATGCCGGCTTCTCTGATTTTCCGGGTGAACAGGGCTGCGCTGCCGTCCATGATGGGGGTCTCGTGGCCGTCGATTTCGATCACCGCATTATCGACGCTAAGCCCGGCCAGGCAGGCCATGACATGCTCGATGGTGGAGACAATACATCCCTGGTCCCCGATAACGGTGGCCAGACTGGTGTCCACCACCCGGTTGAAGTGCGCTTTGATTTCGGGCTGAGCCGGGAGGTCGACCCGTTTGAAATGAATGCCGTAATTCGGTGGCGCAGGGGTGATGGTCAGATGGACATGTTCTCCTGAATGAACGCCGACGCCGGAAAAATGAACCGGTTTTTTTAGGGTTCGTTGTTTGTAAGGCATCTTCATATCGGGCCAAATTATCCTTCCGGGGGTAAGGCCGGAACCTTATTATTTTAATTTTAATACATCCCAATATAGTCGATGCGTTCAAAAAATGCAATCTGCACCTGATATTTTGATATGTGGCCTATATTTATGCATTGTTATCCGGAAACGGCTTTGTTATATTTCATATTTCTAAAATAATGAAAAGAAGATAATTCAGATTGAAAAGACTCATACGGTATCGGTCGCCGGGTCGATTTTGCGGATTTTTTTATGTCGGGTGAAAGGGGGAGAGGTGCTTTCCAGGGTATTGACCAGCGCGGTGGTCGGCATCGACGCGTATCTCATGGAGGTCGAGGTGGATATTTCCCAGGGACTTCCCGCGTTTACGACCGTGGGGCTTGCCGAGGTCTCCGTGCGGGAAAGCAGGGAGCGGGTCAAGGCCGCCATTCACAATTCCGGCTATCGGTTTCCCGATGACCGGATTACCGTGAACCTGGCGCCGGCCAATATTAAAAAGGAGGGCACCGGCTTTGATCTTCCCATTGCCATGGGGATTCTGACAGCCACGGGCATCCTTCCCCAGGACGCGGTTCGCAGGTTTCTGGTGATCGGGGAACTTTCTTTAGACGGCCGTGTCAAGCCGGTCAATGGGTCCTTGCCCATGGCTATTGAGGCCAAGCGGCTGGGCTATTCGTCGATTCTGGTGCCCTATGATAACCGCCGGGAAGCGGCGGTGGTGGAAGGCATTTCAGTGGTGGGCGTGAAAACTCTTGCCGGGGCCGTGGCCCATGTCCGGGGGGAAAATTTAATTGAGCCGGAATCTTTTGCGCTGAGCCGGGTGTTTAATGAAAACCCCTTGTCGGAGTCCGATTTTTCGGAAGTCGCCGGCCAGCAGCATGTCAAGCGGGCCATGGAAATCGCGGCCGCCGGCGGTCATAATTTGATTATGATCGGGCCCCCCGGTTCCGGCAAAACCATGATGGCCCGGCGCTTTTCCGGAATTGTGCCGGCCATGTCCTTTGAAGAATCCATTGAAACCACCAAAATTTTCAGCGTGGCGGGGCTCCTTGAAAAAGATCAGGCCCTGATCACCCAAAGACCTTTCCGATCCCCCCATCACACCATCTCGGATGCCGGCATGATCGGCGGGGGCAATATCCCCCGGCCGGGGGAAATCAGCCTGGCCCACAACGGCGTTCTTTTTCTGGATGAACTCCCGGAATTCAAGAAGCCGGTTCTGGAAGCCCTGCGCCAGCCCCTTGAGGACCGGCGGGTGACCATCTCCCGGGCCGCGACCTCCATCCCCTATCCGTCCGGATTCATGCTCATCGCCGCGCTCAATCCCTGCCCGTGCGGATATTATACCCATCCCACCCAGGCGTGCCGGTGTTCGTTTCAGCAGATCCAGAAATACCGGAACCGGTTGTCCGGCCCGCTGCTGGACCGGATTGATATTCATGTGGATGTGTCGCCCGTCGCCTACCGGGATCTGCGCGGCGCGTCCGATGGGGAATCGTCCGCGAGCATCAGAAAGCGCGTGACAGCGGCCCGAATGTGGCAGACGCAGCGGTTTGCGGCCGAAACAATCAAAACCAACGCCCAGATGAAAAACCGGCATCTGAAGAAATTCTGCCCCGTGGATCCGGCATCGGCGCGGCTTCTGGAGGCGGCGGTGGACAAACTCAACCTGTCGGCCCGGGCCTATCACCGGGTGATTAAAATCGCAAGAACCATCGCGGACCTTGAGGGCAATGAACACATTCGTCCGGACCATATTGCCGAGGCGGTCCAGTACCGGACGCTGGACCGGAAAGTTTAATTTTTAGAGGTGTTTTAGTGACACAGGACGATGTATGGGCTGAAATTGATTTGCGGTCCATTTCTCATAATATCAAAGAGATAAGAAGCCTGATAAGTCCGGGCGCCCGGCTGATGGCGGTGCTGAAAGCCAATGCTTACGGGCATGGAATTGCAGAGGTGGCCGGCCGGGTTCTGGCGGGCGGGGCCCAGGCCCTGGGGGTCGCCAGAATTGGCGAGGCCATCCGCCTCCGGGAGGCGGGGTGTGTCGCCCCCATTTTGATTTTCGGGCGCACATCCCCGGAAATGGCCGATACGCTGATCCGGTACCGTCTGATCCAGAGCCTGTGGTCCCTTGAATCGGCCCGGGCGTTGTCGGATGCGGCCAGCGCCATGAACCGGAAAATTGCCGCGCATTTGAAAGTGGACACCGGGATGGGAAGGCTGGGCATTGTCCCCTGTGACCTCTGCCATCCTTTTAAAAATATCCGCATATCCCCGGCCGCCCTCCGGGAAGCCGCAGACATTAAACGATTGCCGGGAATTGATCTGGAAGGGGCGTATACCCATTTCGCCACCGCGGACGCTGTGGACAAGTCCCTGGCCCGCCGCCAGTTTGAAATTTTTCAAAAATTTTTGCTGGAGTTGAAGGGCCAGGGAATTGAATTTTCCGTCCGGCATGCCGCCAACAGCGCGGCCATTATCGACATGCCGGAAACGCATCTGGACATGGTCCGGGCGGGCATATCCATTTATGGGTATTATCCCTCCGAGGCGGTGAACCGGCATAAAATCAGCCTCCGGCCGGCTATGACCGTGATGTCCAGAATTATTCATGTCAAGTCCGTGGATTCAGGATTTGCCGTGAGTTACGGCGGCGTCGGGCGAACAACGCGGCCGACTCGCATTGCCACGGTTTCCATCGGGTATGCGGACGGTTACAGCCGCCAGTTATCCTCGCGGGGACACATGCTGGTGCGGGGCCGGGCGGCGCCGGTCATCGGCAGGGTATGCATGGACCAGACCATGCTGGATGTGGGGGATATACCGGATGCGGAAGCAGGGGATGAAGTGGTGGCGTTCGGCCTTCATGAAACGCTGTCTGTGGGGGCGGATAATATCGCAAAGTTAATCCATACGATAAGCTATGAGATACTGACATCTGTCTCCGACCGGGTTCCCCGGATATATGTTCGTTAAAAAAAATCCGGCCGGCCGCCGATCCGGTATTTGGTGAGGATTCATTTATTTATACCCCTGAACGAAAAGAATCAAATTTTTAACTATTTGAAACTGTTAAAAAAAACGATTGCCCAAAATCTCTTGACAAGCCATATGGGGGGTGTTAAATAAAATACTTTAAATATTCGAATACCTTATCCTTTTGATATTTAAGGATATTCCCATTCTCCGGGAAGAAGTAACTCTCTTACAACAAAGACAAAAAAGATCGATGGAACCGATTGATCAAAAAATGATGATTTAATTGTTTCGCCATAATCAGAAAGGAGGTGCGCCCGCTTAGGCACTTAAAGAATTGGAAGGTATCGATAAAAAGTGGAATTGTTTGTTCACTTTCTTTAAACTTAATGAGGAGGTAAAGAATGCCAAGTTTCGTAATTGCTGAAAAATGCGATGGATGTAAAGGCGGGGATAAAACTGCATGTATGTATATTTGCCCCAATGACCTGATGGTTCTGGATCCCAATGCAATGAAGGCCTATAATCAGGAGCCGGATCAATGCTGGGAATGTTTTTCCTGTGTGAAAATCTGCCCGACCCAGGCAATCGAAGTCAGGGGTTATTCTGACTTTGTGCCACTAGGGTCCAGCATTATGCCGATGATGGGCACCGAAGACGTGATGTGGACCTGCAAGTTCAGAAGCGGTCTCATCAAACGCTTCAAATTCCCCATCCGGACCACCCCTGAAGGCACTGCAAATGCGTATAAGTCTCTGAAAGCCAAAGATCTTAACAGCGGCCTTCTTTCCACTGAAGAAGCAGACGGCTACAAACTCCCGAGACCGCAAGCGCTCGTATAAGGAGCGGAAGTTCTGTTGAGGTGCAATTAAATTTAAGAAAATTAAAATCTTAAGGAGGATATACGATGGCAATTCCAAATAAACCTTTAGGTGAGACCAAGGCCGTGAGAGATCCCAAAGTCGAAGAGCGGGAAGTCGACATTTTGATCGTTGGCGGCGGTATGGCAGCTTGTGGCGCAGCTTTTGAAGTTAAAAAATGGATGAGCGAAGGCCAAACGGTGCTTCTTTGCGACAAAGCGGCAATGGAAAGAAGCGGCGCGGTTGCGCAGGGCCTTTCCGCAATCAACACTTATATCGGCACCAACACGCCGGATGACTATGTCCGCATGGTCAGAAACGACCTGATGGGCATCGTTCGTGAAGACCTGATTTTCGACCTGGGCTGCCACGTGGATGATTCCGTTCATCTGTTTGAAGAATGGGGCCTGCCGATATGGAAAAAATCCGCCGAGAACAAAACTCTCGACGGTAAACAAGGCCAGAAAATGGGCACCCTGAAAAGCGGCGCCGCACCAGTTCGCACTGGTAAATGGCAGGTTATGATCAACGGCGAATCTTACAAGAGAATCGTTGCCGAAGCCGCCAAACTGGCGCTGGGCGATGAGAACATTCTGGAAAGAACCTTCATCGTTGAACTGCTCAATGACGCCAAGAACCCGAAGCAGATCGCCGGTGCGGTTGGTTTTTCCGTTCGCGAAAACAAAGTCTACATCATTAAAGCCAAAGCCGTCATGGTCGCCTGCGGCGGCGCGGTGAATATTTATCAGCCGCGTTCGGTCGGTGAAGGCAAAGGCCGTGCCTGGTATCCGGTATGGAACGCCGGCTCCACCTACACCATGGCCCTGCGCGCCGGTGCGGAACTTTCCATGATGGAAAACCGGTTCACCCCGGCCCGTTTCAAAGACGGATGCGGCCCGGTCGGTGCCTGGTTCCTGCTGTTCAAGGCCAAAACCTTAAACGGCTTGGGCGAAAATTTTGCAGCATCTGATGCCGCCAAGGCGGAACTTCAGAAATACGCGCCTTACGGCACGGCCGCCATTACCCCGACCTGTCTGCGTAACCATTTGATGCTGTTTGAAATGAAAGAAGGCCGCGGTCCTATCATGATGGATACGGTCTCCGCATTGGCAGCACTTGGCAAAACCATGGACAAGAAAGAACTCAAGCATCTGGAATCAGAAGCCTGGGAAGACTTCCTTGACATGACCTGCGGCCAGGCCAACCTGTGGTGCGCTCAGGATTGCGAGCCGGAAAAGAAAAATTCCGAAGTGATGCCCACCGAACCGTACCTGCTGGGTTCTCACTCCGGCTGCTGCGGGATATGGACCTCCGGCCCGGATTATGACTGGGTGCCGGATGCCTACAAAATTAAATACAATGGCAAGGTTTACAACCGCATGACCACGATCGTCGGTCTGTTCACCGCGGGCGACGGCGTGGCCTGCTCCGGACACAAGTTCTCCTCCGGTTCCCACGCGGAAGGCCGCATCGCCGCAAAAGAAATGGCGAAATTTGTCCGTGACAACGCGTCCTTCAAACCGACCCTGAAGGAAACCACGAAAGAACTGGTGGATCTGGTTTACAAACCGGTCCGCACCTTCCTGGATCACAGCGCCTACACCACGGCCATTGACATCAACCCGAACTACATCAAACCCAATGGCATGATGTACCGGATGATGAAAGCCACCCATGAGTATGGCGCGGGAACCGCCACATTCTACCTGACCACCAGCAAAAATCTTGAAATCGTTCTGAATCTGCTGGAAACCATGCGCGCCGACTGCGAAAAAATGGCTGCCGGTGACCTCCATGAGCTCATGAGAGCTTGGGAAATCATCCACAGACTGTATACGGTGGAAGCGCATCTGCGTCACATTCAGTTCAGAAAAGAAACCCGTTATCCGGGATTCTACTATCAGGCGGATTATCCGGGACAGGATGATGCCAACTGGTTCTGCTTTGTCAACTCTACTTATGACAAGGTGAAAAATGAATGGAGCCTGAAGAAAGTTCCTTATATTAAGATTATTCCTTAGTATTAGAACAACGGCTTAATGTCGTGAACACTGCCTCCAGGTGCCGCTATGGGCACCTGGAGGTTTTTATTAATAAACTTTAAGGGTTTTTGCGTTCGGGCAAGGCCTCGGAGGGTCTGGAAGCTTAAAACCGGGTGCCGGAAAATACACGTCATGGGCTTTTTTGGCGTTCCGGCATCGCGTTTTGCGTTTCGAGCCTTACCGGGTTTCAAGTTTAGTCAAAATGAATGCGAGGGCATTGCGGGAAGCGGCCCTGTAAAAAAAATAGATAAAAATACAGACAATATTTTAAGATTATTTTATCAGAAACATCAAATGCACGGAGGGATAGCATGAGTGAAGACAAATCAGCCCCTTTAAGCGGAAGTATCATGGTGGTGGGCGGGGGAATCAGCGGGTTGACCGCAGCCCTTGAAGCCGCCGAAGTGGGGTACGAAGTGTTCATCGTTGAAAAAAATCCTCATCTGGGCGGAAGAGTTTCGCAGCTCAATCAGTATTTCCCGAAGCTGTGTCCTCCCACCTGCGGTCTGGAAATCAATTTCCGGAGAATCAAAGACAATCCACGCATCAAGGTGATGACCCTGGCCGAAGTGGAAAAGGTCAGCGGCGGTCCCGGTAATTACAAGGTGAGTGTCAAGCTGAGTCCCAGATACGTCAATGAAAATTGCACCTGCTGCGGCGCTTGCGCGGACGCCTGCCAGGCGGAACTGCCCAATGAATTCAATTTCGGCATGGACCGGATCAAAGGCGCTTATCGGCCCCATGAGATGGCCTTTCCCGCCCGGTATGTGATTTCTTCCCAGATCATCGGCACCGAAGACGCCAAACGCTGCAAGGAGGCCTGCAAGTATGACGCGGTGGATCTGGAAATGCAGGCCAAAACTATTGATTTGAATGTGGGGTCCATCATCTGGGCCACGGGCTGGGAACCCTATGATGCGGCGAAAATCGATAACCTCGGCTTCGGACGGTATCCCAACATCATCACCAACATGATGCTGGAACGACTGGCCGCCCCTAACGGGCCGACCAAGGGGAAAATCCTGCGGCCTTCTGATGACAAGACCCCGGAAAGCGTGGCCTTTGTCCAGTGCGCCGGGTCCCGGGATGAAAACCACCTGCCGTATTGCTCCTATATCTGCTGCATGGCCTCCTTAAAGCATGCCACCTATA
>PCSG01000252.1:10526-10794 GCA_002772195.1 Desulfobacterales bacterium CG23_combo_of_CG06-09_8_20_14_all_51_8
AAAATCTATATTTTCTACATCGACATGCGGGCCCCGGGCTACCGGTACGAAAAATTCTATAAGAAAATCAAGGAAGACAAGAACGTTTTCTTTATCAAAGGGAAAGTCGCGGAAGTCGAGCAGGCGGCCGATAACCATCAGATTACCGTGGTTGCGGAAAATGCCGTCACCGGCGAAAAAATTCGTCAGACCGTTGACCTGGTGGTCCTGGCCACCGGTATGCAGCCCACAGCGGCCAAAACCAAGTTGCCGGCGGGGGAACTTAAGT
>PCSG01000252.1:10845-15710 GCA_002772195.1 Desulfobacterales bacterium CG23_combo_of_CG06-09_8_20_14_all_51_8
CCAATAAACCGGCGGATGTGGTATCGTGCAATCAGAACGCGACCGGTATGGCCTTAAAGGCGATTCAAACCCTGGTGAGGAGGTAGGAGGTAACCATGGATAAAAAATATGGTGTGTATATCTGCACAGGTTGCGGCATCGGCGATGCCTTAGATATCAAAAGTCTTTGCGATGTTCCGGAAGAAGAAGGCCTTTCCTGCCAGACCCACCCGTTTCTGTGTGGTGCGGAAGGCGTGGCCCTTCTGAAAAAAGACATTGCGGAAAAAGGGACCAATACCCTGGTCATCGCGGCCTGTTCCCGCCGCGTCAATTATGATGTATTCCGGTTTGACGGCTGCATCGTGGACCGGGTGAACCTCCGGGAAGGGGTGATATGGTCCCATCCCCGGGCGGAGTTTCCGGCGTTGACCGCTGAACAGAAAGCGGACGAGGGTAATTTTGACCGGGTTCAGATGATGGCCGAAGATTATATCCGCATGGGCATGGCCCGGGTGGAAAAGGTCAAGCTGCCGGAACCCTATAAACTGGAAAATTTCAGCCGGAAGATTCTGGTGCTGGGGGGCGGCATGACGGGCATGACCGCGGCTCTCGACGCCGCCAAAGCCGGCTATGAAGTCACCATCGTGGAAAAACAGGCCCAGCTGGGCGGCCATGCGGCCACTTGGCGGCAGCAGCTTCCGGTGTCCGCACCCTATGAAACGCTGATTCCTCCCATGGTGGCGGCCAAAATCGCCGCGGTTCAAGCGGACGGCAAAATCACGGTGAAACTGGAGACGGAAGTGGCCCGTATCGCCGGCGAGCCGGGAAATTTTACGGTCACTCTGAAAAAACCCGGAGAGAAAATTGAATTCGACGTTCCCTTCCCCCTGCCTCCGGAAATGCGGGTGGATGAAAGCGGCAAGGAACTGGACGTCGAATCCCTTCATGCGAAATATCTGGAATACAATGAAGGTCGCAAAGACATTCTCCAGCTCGATCCGGGCGGTGAAAAATTCGGCGCTGTGATTCTGGCGGCCGGGTGGCGGCCCTACCAGCCCAAAGAGGGCGAGTTCGATCATCTCGGACTGGGGCAGGTTCCGGACGTGGTCACCAACGATGAATTTGAAAAAATCGCGGCCAAAGGCAAGATCCTGCGCCCATCCGATGGCAGGGAAGCCAAGTCCGTGGTGTTCGTCCAGAGCCCGGGCAGCGGCGAGGATGATTCTGATTTCGCCTATACCGGCGCGGTCACCAGCATGGTGGCCCTGAAACAGGCCAAATACGTGTGCGATGACTATGCCGACGGGAAAGCCTATATCATTTATCAACATATGCGGACCCCCGGCCTCCTGGAAAATTTCTATAAAAGCATTCAGCAGACCCCGGGAATTTTCATGACCAAGGGGAAGGTGACCCGGGTTTCCAAAAACGGGGGCGGTCTGGCCATCGAAGCCAGCGATACGCTTCTAGGAAAAAATATCCAGGTGAAGGCCGACATGGTGGTATTGGCCACCGGCATGGTGCCGGTGACCGTGGACAATCCCGTGGTGAATCTGGCCTATCGTCAGGGCCCGGGATTCCGGGATAACGCGCTTTTTGACGGATATGCGGATTCCAATTTTATCTGCTTCCCCTATGAGACCCAGCGCACCGGCATCTATGCGGCTGGCGCGATTCGCCGGGCTCTGACAGTCGAGGAATCCATGGAAGATGCCACCGGCGCGGCTTTGAAAGCTATTCAGTGTCTGGAGTCCGCCAATCGGGGCGTTTCCGTCCATCCGCGGTCCGGCGACATGACGTTCCCGGATTTCTTCTTCCAGAGATGCACCCAGTGCAAACGCTGCACGGAAGAATGTCCGTTCGGGGCGCTCGATGATGATGAAAAAGGGACCCCGAAACCCAATCCCACCCGGTGTCGACGTTGCGGCACGTGCATGGGCGCCTGCCCGGAACGGATCATCGGGTTCGCCGATTATAATATCGACAGCATCGGCTCCATGGTCAAATCCATCAAGGTGCCATCGTCGGATGATTATGATGAACCGCCTTTCCGGATTCTCGGTCTGGTTTGCGAAAATGACGCCTACCCGGCCTTGGATATCGCGGGTCTCAACAAGCTGTCGTATTCCGCGGATGTGCGCCTGATTCCAGTGCGCTGTCTGGGCTCGGTGAACGTGATCTGGATCAAGGATGCCCTGTCCCAGGGCATGGACGGCGTGTTCCTGCTGGGCTGCAAACATGGCGATGATTATCAGTGCCACTTTGTCAAAGGCAGCGAGCTATCCAGTATCCGCATGAAGAAAATCGGCGAGGCTCTGGCCAGTCTGGCCCTTGAAAACGAGCGGGTGGCGCAGTTTGAAGTAGCCATTGATGACTATGATAAAGTGCCGAAGATCATCAATGACTTTGTTGAAATGGTGGAAGGCCTTGGGCCGAACCCCTTCAAGGGATTCTAATATGGGAGGTATCAAAATGGCGGATAAATACCTGGTTGAACCAGATGTCAATTTTATAAAAGAAATTGGCGAATACGGCGGAGATTCATTGAAGAAGTGCTTTCAGTGCGCGACTTGTTCAGTGGCCTGCCCGATTTCGCCGGATAACAAACCCTTCCCCAGAAAAGAGATGATCGCCGCTTCCTGGGGGTTGAAAGACAAGCTTGTCGGCAACGGCGACATTTGGCTGTGCCATAACTGCGGCGATTGCTCCACCCTGTGTCCACGGGGGGCCAAGCCCGGCGATGTGCTGGCGGCCATCCGAATGTACGCGATTTCCCATTATGCGGGACTTCCGGCCCTTGGAAAACTCTTCAGTGATCCCAAGAAACTTCCGATTGTCGCCGCGATTCCCATCGTGATCTTTCTGGTGATCGGCCTGATCGTGGATCTTTTCGGGACCAACTGGCTGGATTTCACGCCAGCGCTCGACGCCCATGGCCAGATCGCCCATCACATGTTTTTCCATACTTGGCTGGTGGATATGATCTTTGTGCCCACGTCCATCTTTGTGGTGGCGGTGTTCGCGCTGGGGCTCAAGCGCTTTATTGCTGATATTCACGCCAACGCCATGTTCGAAGGCAAAACCAGCAAAGAAAAAATCGATCCCAAGGGCTTTATCGAATCTCTGGTTAAAATTCTGCCCACGATTCTGAAGCATTCCAAATTTTCAGAATGCGGTGAAAATGCGGACCGGGCCACCCCCCACATGATGGTGTTCTTCGGGTTTGTGGGACTTGCCGTGGTCACCGGGATTTTCTTTGTGGTGCTTTACGGATTCGGGATTCACGGCCCTTACCAGCAGTTCAACCCGGTCAAGATACTGGCCAATATCAGCGGCATCGCCCTGGTGATCGGCAGTTTTCTCATGATCAAAGGCCGGATGGCCAAACAGGATCAGGTTTCCACCTACAAAGACTGGTTTCTGGTGGGTCTGGTGCTGGCGTTAGGCCTCACCGGCATGCTCACCGAACTGACCCGGCTGGGCGGCGCCATGTTCCTGACCAATCTGCTGTATTTTGTTCACCTGATGTGCGTGTTTATTCTGTTTATTTCCCTGCCGTTCTCCAAACTGGCCCACTTGGTCTACCGCACCACAGCCATGGCCTATAATGAATATGCCGGCAGAAAATAAAAAATTTCATTGATCCCGCTGCTTTCGGGGGCTGAAAAATTTAAGCTGAAAATTAAAAAGGAGATCCGATTTACTCGGGTCTCCTTTTTTTTTACCGACATGGAAACCCGAAGGTTTCCGTATTTTTTCCCCAGTCGGGAAGCTTCCCGCCAAGGCAGGATCTGAACCCTGGATCGGTTCTGGGGGTTGCCCCCTTGAAACTCAAACTTTCAATCTGCAAAAACTGAACGCATCTTTGGGACCAGTTGATCCAGATCACTTACCGGCAAGACTTCCCAGTCAGATCGTAATTGACGCCGGTCGCCGCCATATACAAGGACCCCGCCCCTGACGCGATCTCCAGCAACCCGGGAAAAATTATCCATGCCCGAAAAAAAATGTTTGGTCACGGTCTGGCCTGATTTGATTTCAAGCAATGCAAGATCATGTCCCCTTTCAATTACAAGATCCACTTCATTACCGGTACTGTCCCGGTAAAAGTTTAGCCGGGGACGCAAGCCTTGGTGGTAATATTGTTTAAAAACCTCCGCCACTACCATATTTTCAAAAAGATTTCCCCGAAGCGGATCACGGGCAACCTGTTTTTCTTCCTGCAGCCCTAAAAGATAGGCTGCCAGGCCGACATCCCAGAAATAGATTTTAGGTGTTTTTATCAAGCGCTTTGAGATGTTGGCATGCCATGGCGGCAATTGAAATATAATATAACTGGCTTCCAGAATGGATATCCATTCGCGGGCCGTGGTATGGGAAATTCCGGTTTCGTTGCCTATGCTTTGTAAGTTGAGAAGCTGGCCGGTTCTTCCCGCGCACAGGCGAACAAATTTCTCAAACAATCCGGCATGCCGGATCTGCAGGAGTTGACGCACATCCCGCTGCACATAGGTCTCAAAATAGTCTCCCATGGCCTGGGTCGGGTTGATCCGCATATGGTGCAAGCGGGGATAAAATCCGTTTAAAAGAAGGCTGTCGGTATTTGACAGGTCCAGATAAGGCTTAATTTCATTCCAGTCAAAAGGTAAAAGGGTCAGAATTCCGGTCCTTCCTGCCATAGACTGGCTTAAGGCCTCTCTGACGTTGAACTGCTGACTTCCGGTGACCTTTTTACAAATTGCAACTTAAACTTTCAATTTGTAAAATGTATCCAGAAATTGTGAAGGGTAAGCTTGATGCGCCCGTAAAAAGTCGGATTCCGTCATGCCGGACTTGATCCGGCATCCAGAACATATTGGAATTGCTGGATTCCGGCTTTCGCCGGA
>PCSG01000252.1:15723-16139 GCA_002772195.1 Desulfobacterales bacterium CG23_combo_of_CG06-09_8_20_14_all_51_8
TTTTTCCCAGTGATCGGGAAATCGGTCCAGATTTTTGAAAATCCTCTATGGAATGCGGTTTATTAAATCTGAAGGAAAAAGACCGGCGATCAGTCCTCAGATAATCCCGTAAAGAGGGCCGCCATTTTTTCCCAGATTGTCCACCCGGACCGTTATTTTCGGATCTTCGACCAGGTGCGGTGCATGGTGGGGTTTTAATCGGGCGTCGATGATCAGCGGCGATTCGCATCCCCAGTGCTTGAATTTTGTAAAACTCTTGACCCCGTAAATATCATGGGAGGGATCGGACCGGGTGAAGGTGGTCCACAGGAAATTGTTGATGGTTCGGGCCGCAAATTCTGCGTCATCGGCCAAGACCACCAGCGGGAGCTGGTCCCGTTCCTTCAGTGCCCCCAGCGAGCGAGCGAGCCGGTCGC
>PCSG01000215.1:0-4628 GCA_002772195.1 Desulfobacterales bacterium CG23_combo_of_CG06-09_8_20_14_all_51_8
CTGGTAAAAAATTTTCACCCCCCGGAACAACAGGTGCTGCAGCATGTTGGTGCCGGCCCATTTGATAAAGGGCAGATTGTTTTTGGAGGGAAGAACGACGTTCACGTCAACTCCCCTCAGCGCCGCCGTTTGAAGCGCGGAAATCATTTCCAGAGACGGCAGGAAATAGGGCGTCATGATCAGAATCCGCTTCCGGGCCGAGGAGATGGCCCCGATAAGAATGGCGGAGAGGTTGTTCATGTCTTCATTGGGACCGTCGGGTATGGCCCGGCACACGGCCGACCCGGATTTTACGGGCAGCGTGGGTGTGGGGAGGATCTGTTCCCCGGTGCAAAACGCCCAGTCTTCCCGAAAGGTCTGCTCCAGCTGCATGACAACAGGACCCCTGAGCTGGAAATGCATGTCAATGGTGCGGAATCGATTTTTTGGGGTTTCCGCCAGGTGACGGTCCCCGATGTTCATGCCCCCCGTAAAGCCGATCTGTCCGTCGACGACAAGGATTTTCCGGTGATTGCGCAGATTGATATGGATGGGGGGCAGCAGCAGCCGCGGGGGAAGAAAGCGCGTCACCCGGACCCCCTGGTCTTTGAGTTTCCGGTTGGCCCGGGTCAGGGAGTAGAGTTCGCCGAAGCCATCGATAATGACCCGGGCGTCCACGCCTCTTTTCGCGGCCCGGCCCAGGGCGTCAATAAACCGAAGGCCGGTGGGAGATGTGTCAAAAATATAAGATGTCAGGTAAATGGTTTTGGTTGCGGCATCAATGGCGGAAAGCATGGCCGGGTAGGCGGCCTCGCCGTTGTGAAGGGCGCGGATGCGGTTTCCGGTCACCATGGGAAAATGGCTTACGGCATCCGATATCCGGGCCACCTGAACGTAGGAGCGGGGCATGCCCAGGCCGCTGGAAGAAACCGTCGCCATGGTGATGGCGTTTTCGTAATTTTCGGTGAGGGCTGGAACCGGCGGTCGTCGGGTTTCCAGTTTTTGCGCCCGTGTCAGCACCCGGTTGATGCCGAACAGAAAATAAAAGAACGGCCCGACAAAAGGGAATATGAGACACACCACCACCCACCCGAGGGCCGATGACGGTGTCCGCTGGTTCAGGAGCGCATGACCGGATGTGGTCAGAGACAGGAAAATACTAAAAGAGACGGTCGCCCAGTTCAGAATTTCCATTGGGATCTGCTAAACATCATAGGTGGATATGACAGGATCTCTTAAAATCAGATCAATGGCTTTGCCGGATGTTTCCGCGGCATCCGGAAACACGCGGCCGATATTGCGGATATGCCGCAGATTGTCGGCGGTCCGCAGGACCAGCATGGCCAGATTCCCTTCCGCCATTTTTGAAATGGACACGGCATCTTCCCACGGTTTTTTCCGGGCCCATAAATACAGGGTCACGGCCGGCAGAAAATACAGGGCCGGCAGGGAGAATCCGCCGGCGACCATTTCCTTTGCAAAGGGTTGCAGCCCCATGCTGATTTTTTGGAAAACTTTCAACAGGGTTTTGGGCACCAGGGAGATATCGATGGATTCATCATCGGATTCCCGCTCATTGACAAACGACCCCATAATGGCCGCCAGAAACGCCGGATGGGATTTGGGGAAGAGGTTTTTCCGGAACCCTTCGGCCACCATCAGGGGATGATCAATGCGGAGCTGAGACGCCCATTCTCCGTCGGCCGTCAGTTTGTTGTCTTGTGTAACATATTCTTTTTTCTTCAAAAAGTCAAGGTGATGGAGGAAATCCCGCCAGAGGATGTCCGCGCTGGTGACATTTAACAGGTGATCCCGCTGCCTTTTGTCCGGGTGGGCGATGAGCCAGGCGGCGAATGATTTTTCCAGCAGTTCCCGGATCTGTTCCGGACTGTGGGAAAGCAGCAGGTTGAGGACCATGGAAAAATTGATTTTGATCTGGCTGTAAACATTGGTCGGCGGCGCGTTAAACAGCGCCTCCACCAGCCGCAGGTCCATGAACCGGCCGGGAATGACCACGCCGAAGCCGATATTGTCCATGCCCCGGCGGCCGGCCCGGCCGGTCATCTGGTGAAATTCCGTGGCCGTGAGGGGCATGAAGTCCCGGCCGTTAAACCGGTCGGAATTCAGCATGAGAATAGTGCGGGCCGGGAAATTGACCCCAGCGGCAACCGTTGAGGTGGCAAACACCGCATCCAGCAGGCCTTCGGTCATCAGGGTTTCGATGATCAGTTTCCAGACCGGCAGTTGGCCGCTGTGATGGGCGGCTACGGCATATTCCTTCAGATAATGCATCTGCTTGTGGTCCGCCACATGGGGGGCCGCGGCGATGAGCGTTTCAATGCGGCGGCGTCGCAATTCCTTGCGTTCCGGGCTTTCTTCAGGAGGTCCCGTGGTGCTGAGCACCAGGGCATAATCACAGTCGGCCCGGGATTTCAGGAAAAAAATGGACGGCAGCAGACGGTATTTGCGCAGGATTCCGAGGATCTCACCCATGGGCGGCATCCGTCGGGACCCCATCATGCCGCCATACCGGGTATTCACGAACTTGAGCACTTTTTTGTAAAGTCTTTTCTTCCCCTGTTGTTCCCGGTTGTCTGCGATCAGCGGAAACAGGGTTCCGGACGGATGGAGAAACAGGGGAAACAGGGGCACCGGCCGGTTGAATTCCTCGATGACAATACAATCAACACCCCGGATAGATTTCAGCCATCCGGCGATCTGACGGGCGTTTCCGATGGTGGCGGACAGCAGCAGCAGGGGAATGCGCCGGGGAAGATAGATCATGGTCTCTTCCCAGACCACGCCGCGTTCCTCATCCCCTAAATAATGGGCTTCGTCCATAATGATGAAATCCGTGTCCAGATCTTCCCCCCGGTGCATGGCGTCATAGAGCTGGTTGCGCAGGATTTCCGTAGTGCCGATGATAATGGGCGCGTCCATGTTCTCCTTGCGGTCGCCCGTGAGAATGCCGACGTTTTCAGGGCCGAAGATCTGGGAAAATTCAGCGAACTTGGCGTTGGTGAGGGCTTTTAAGGGAGAGGCGTACCAGGCTTTGCCTTTATTTTTAAATGTCTGGGCGATGGCCTGTTCCGCAATCCAGGTTTTGCCGGCGCCCGTGGGCACCGTGACCAGACAGTCCCCTTTTTCGATGGCGGCCAGGGCATTGATTTGAAACGGGTCTGGGACGAAGGGCCGGGGATCGGGCACACCAATTTCCGCGAACACCCGTTTGAGGCGGGCGTCTGATCCGGCGTGCATCCGGGGGGAAACCGCCTGCTGGGCTTTGGGCCTCGTGCGGCGATGATGGTTTCTGCGTTTATAGTCTGTCATTAAAGCCTGGTGATGATCCCTTCGATGATGGTTCTGGCGATCGATTCCACGTCAAACGGCGACAGGCCGTTGACGTCCGCTTCGATCAGCGCGTTGTCATAGGGGATAAACCCTAAAAATTCAAACCCCGTAAGGTGTTTTTTCAAAAATTCTTCGTCTTTTGGTCCCCGGATTTTGTTGCCCACCAGGGCGATGGCGGTCAGACCGATTTCACCAGCCAGATGTTCGATATGGCGGGCCGTGTCAATGCTCCGGCTGCCGGGTTCCACCACCACAATGAGTTTGTCGACCGACCGGGCCGTGCCCCGGCCCAGATGTTCGATGCCGGCTTCCATGTCCATGACCACCACTTCGTCGCGGGCCAGGACAATATGGGTGATCAATGCCCGGAGCAGGGCGCTTTCCGGGCAGATGCACCCGGCCCCGCCTTTTTTTATCCCGCCCAGGCGCATGAGTTTGATGTTCTCGAATTTGGCGGACAGGGCGTCGGGCAGGTCATCCACTTTGGGGTTGAGCTTAAAGAATCCGCCGATGGTGCCGGGCCTTGCTTCGGTGCGCTCATAGGCCAGATCTTTCATTTCGGAAATGGGGATGATTTTGTCAGCAGAAGGGATGCCGATGGCTGCGGCAAGATTGGCGTCCGGGTCCGCGTCAATGGCCAGAACATGTTTGCCGGCTGCGTTCAGGGCGCGGATCAAAAGGGCGGAAAAGGTGGTTTTGCCCACTCCGCCTTTGCCGCTGACAGCAAGTTTCATAAGTGTGTCCTCTTGATAAATGGTGGATGGCCGCTGGATTCCGGTTCATACAATAAGCACTATTGAGGATAGGGCAAGGAACGCGGCGACCGTCATATTTGCATTGATTTTAAATTTTTATGTTTATACCATTCAATGGGGGAAAGGGGCAAGGGGAATCTCCGTCCGACCAGGCAGCGTTTTTTCGTAGGACGGATTAGCGAAGCGTAATCCGGCGAATGATCCGTTTCTTGTTTTTAGACACGGATTTCACGGATGACGCGGTAAATCTTTTTCATCCGCGTCCGTCCGCGTGCATCCGCTGCTGATTTTCAGGGTGAATGGGCACAGCCCGCTCTTTTGCCAACGGGATTCCCATGAAGTGAAAAAAGACAAACCCGAAATACGGGGAAAACGATGATTCCAGACAAACCTGTGGATACACGCAATGACGCCGCTCCGGCGCAAGTTCCGGAAATTCTGGCCCCGGCCGGGGGAAGGCGGGCGTTTCTGGCGGCCCTGGCCGCAGGCGCGGACGCGGTTTACTGCGGGCTCAAGAGCTTTTCCGCCCGCATGGCGGCGGAG
>PCSG01000215.1:4634-7903 GCA_002772195.1 Desulfobacterales bacterium CG23_combo_of_CG06-09_8_20_14_all_51_8
ACCCTTGAGGAACTGGCGGCACTCACGCAACTGGCCCATGACCAGGGCAGAAAAGTCTACGTTCCCGTCAATACCCTGATCAAATCCGATGAACTGGCAACGGTCGGCCGGTTACTGGACCAGATGAACCGATATGTCCGCCCGGATGCCTTGATTGTTCAGGATCTTGCCCTGATATCCCTTGCCCGTCAGACCGGATTTTCCGGTGAAATTCACCTGTCCACTCTTGCCAATGTTTCTTTTCCGGCGGCCCTGGATGTCATTCGAAAATTTCCGGAAATCCGTCGGGTGGTGCTGCCCCGGGAACTCTCCATCGATGAAATCAAAACCATGTCCGGGGCCTGCCCGGATAATCTCTCCCTGGAAGTTTTCGTTCACGGGGCCTTGTGCTATGCGGTGTCCGGCCGGTGTTACTGGAGCAGCTACATGGGCGGCAAAAGCGGGCTCCGGGGCCGGTGCGTTCAGCCCTGCCGCCGGATGTACGCCCAGGACGGCCGGAAAACCCGTTTTTTTTCCTGTCAGGATTTGTGGATCGACTTGCTGACCAAAATTTTGGCCGGGGTGCCCAAAGTAGGGTCGCTTAAAATCGAGGGCCGGAAAAAAGGCTCTCATTATGTGTATTACACGGTGTCGGCCTATCGTCTGTTGTTGGACCACGCAGGGGAAGCCCAGGCTAAAAAAACCGCCCTGGCCTTTCTGGAATATGCCCTGGGCCGGAAGGGCACCCATTATAATTTTCTGCCCCAGCGGCCCCAAAATCCCGTCGACACAGCAATTCAGACCGGGTCCGGCCTTATGATCGGCAGCGTGAAAGGATCTCGGTCCAAGCCCTATGTGGTTCCCCGGGAAGCCCTTTTGAGCGATGATCTGCTGAGAATCGGCTATGAAGACGACCCCTGGCACACCACGTTTCGGGTGGGCCGTTATGTTCCCAAAAAAGGGCAGCTCTTTTTAAAATTTGCGGGGCAGCGCGCCCCGGCTACGGACACACCGGTATTTCTCATTGACCGTCGGGAGCCGGACGTGGAACGCATGATGCAGGCCCTTGAAACTCAAGTGGGGCAGCATGCCGCCCGACAGGTCCGTGAATCGAATTTCCAGGTGAAACTGCCCCGAAAACACCGGCAAAAAGGGGATTCCGAGGAAATGACGGTCACGCGCGGGTTTGAAGGCGGCCGCCGGAACAATCAGCCCAATAATCGGAACCTGACCGGGGTCTGGCTGACGCCGGAACCGAAGCCTCTCGGCAAGGAAGACCGCGGGCGTTGCTTTCTCTGGCTGCCGCCGGTGATCTGGCCGGAGGATCAGGAAAAAATGGGCCTTCGGGTGGCCGGGGCCCTGAAAAAAGGGTTTCGGAATTTTGTGCTTAATTCTCCCTGGCAGCAGGCATTTTTTTCCCATGGAAAAGGTCTTTTGCTTTGGGCCGGGCCGTTTTGCAATATCGCCAGCGAACTGGCCGTGGAACAGCTCGCGGCTCTCGGATTTTCCGGCGCCATTGTCAGCCCGGAACTGGGGAAGGCGGATTATGGGGCGCTGCCCGCAAAAAGCCCGCTTCCTTTGGGCATGGTGGTGTCCGGAAATTGGCCGTTGTGCGTTTCCCGGACCCTGGCCGAAGATTTAAAGACCGATAAATTGTTTGATAGTCCCAAAGGCGAGCAGGCCTGGGCCCGGCGGTATGGCGCTGATGTCTGGGTTTTTCCCAACTGGCAACTGGACCTGACCGCCAGAATCGGCGCGCTTAAAAAAGCCGGGTATCAGTTGCTGGTGCACCTCTCCGAGCCCCTTCCCCAAAATGTCCGGTTAAAGGACCGGCCCGGCTTATGGAACTGGGATATCGGGCTTGCCTGAAGCCTTTGGCCGGAAGGGTTTTTCCAAAAGCCGGTCGCATTGATCTTTCTATTTGAAAAGGAATGTTTATGCGCAAAAAAATCATGATCGCGGTGGATCAGTCCATTCATTCCCGCAATGCCATGGCCTATGCGGCCCGGATGGCGGAAACCCTCAAAGAAATTGATTTTGCCCTCTTTCATATTCAACCCATGATTTCCCAGTATCTGGTGGAGGAAGCGGTCCGGAATCCCCGGTCTAAAGCCGAGCTGCATCGCATTTATGAAAAAAACCGTCAGGCTTCCCATCTTCTCCTGGAAAACTGCAAGGCCCATCTGCAAAGCAAGGGCATTGACGTCAATTGCATTGAGATCAAGACCCAGCCCCGCCAGCACGGGATCGCCGAAGATATTCTCACCGCCGCCGAGGTCGGCTCCTATGATGCGGTCCTGGTGGGCCGCCGGGGGATTTCCGGGCTCCAGGAAATGTTCATGGGCAGCGTGACCTCCAATCTGCTGGCGGGCTCCCAGGTGATTCCGGTATGGGTGGTGGACGGTCGCGTTTCATCCGATGACGTCCTGGTCGCGGTGGACGGGTCAGCCCAGTCCCTGCGGTCCGTGGACCATGTGGCCTATATTTTTTCGAGAATATCAACGGCGCGGCTGCAATTTTTAAATATTGAACCCCGGCTTGATGATTTTTGTGAAATGGAGGCGAGTCCCGGCGATACTTCGGCCCTTGAAGAAGCGATGCAGGCCTCCAATAAAAAATACATTTCGGATTTTTCCGCAAAGGCCATGGAAATTTTAAAAAAAGCCGAAATTTTGCCGGATCAGGTGTCCTTCGCCACCCTCAAAAAACAGTTTTTTACGGGCAAGGCCATCATCGAGACCGCGAAAAAACAAGGATTCGGCACGGTGGTGATCGGAAAGAGCGGTATGGGCAATAACCGCCATCTGGGAAAGGTCGCAAGCTATGTGATCCAGAAGATGTCCGACGCCGCAGTCTGGATGGTGTCCTGAGGGGCTTTCCCCTGGTTATGAATTGAGAAAAAAATTCGTATCCGCTCGGAATCCGGGCTTACGCAGGAAGAGATGGTGCAAAGTTATCTGGTTATCTGATTAGATTTTCTCTTCAGTTAATCCAGCAAAAGCAGCGGAATCCACGGCATGGCTCTATTGGAAGTTGCCGGATCTGTTCCCGCATCAATCTCCTCGCCATCAGTGAAGCCATCATTGTCGGAATTCGGGTCAAGCAGGTTGATCAACAGATCATTGTCCGGATCGGCGTTCCAGTCGGCCTCCCAATACGCATACTCCGCATCATTGTCGATCCCGTCGTCATCCGCGTCCGGGTCGTCCAGATTGACCAGCCCATCGCCATCAGGGTCAGCATCCCAGTCATCTCCCCACAGGCTCCATGACGTTCTCGCGGCATATCCG